>JALEGO010000591.1 GCA_022763165.1 Flavobacteriales bacterium | reverse complement strand
TCCGCCAGATCCTTCCTGCAATAAAGCCCTTGTTTCCTGATGGCGATTTTGGAAAAGATTTAGGGACCTACAGCCTCATTGCTGTAGTGTTTGGCTTGGCACTGCTTGCTTTTCTGATTGCGGCAAGCAAGTTGCATAAAAGGCCTGCAAAGTCTTTCCTCACCACACATGAAAAGTTTAGTTGGAAGTCCTATTTTTATGGCTTCAGCCTTTGGGGGCTCTTGCTGTTGTTAAGTTCTTTACTTTTGGATTTTGAGAGGTTTCGAGCTTTTTTGGAAAGTTTCAATTTTTTCCATTTTTGGGTGTTACTTCTGGTTGGTTTCGTTTCTATTGGTATTCAGTCTTTTTTTGAAGAGCTTGTCATACGTGGATATTTTTTGCAAGGGCTTTACCTTCGTATTAAAAATATCCCTTGGCTTATTACTGTGAATGCCTTGATTTTTGGTGTCCTGCACTTCGGCTATGGTCTTCATAATTTTCTGTATTCTTGGTTATTTGGGGTTGCATTTGCTATGATCGTTATTTTTCAAAACAGGATAGAATTTGTTTCGGGAGCGCACAACGCCAATAATTTGTTACTTGCCTTAGTATTCTTGGATTTGTCAGAAGCCACTAATGAAGGATTTAGTTGGTCAATCAATTGGACCGAATTTATCGTGGACACTGTTGGGCTTTTGTTGCTTGTCGGGTTGGCTTATATGTTTTCAAAACGGAAACCGGCAAAAGCTAAATTGGATTACCCCGGGAAAAGTGCTATTGCGCTTTTGGCAATCACCTTCCTATGCTCTGCAGAAGCGTTCTCTCAACCAACTCAGCTTTCTGATCATTGGATAGATGACAATGTTCACATCCTAAACAATGATTCAACCCATGCAGGAAAGTTTGATTTTTTGAAAGATGAAATCTCAGAAAGACGAATCGTATTCCTAGGAGAAGCTACACATTTTGATGGCAGTACATTTGAAAGGCGTTCCGAAATTGTAAAATACCTCGTAGAGGAAATGGACTTTGAGGTTGTACTATTTGAAGCCGGTATGTTTGATTTAATGGTAGCAAATGGTGAATTTCAAAAAACCCATGATGCCCAAAAGATCAGGAGTGCTCTATGGAATTTTTGGAAGACAGCGCAATGGAATGATTTCTATTCTTTCATTGAAAAACACAAGCAAGGCGGCCACTCGCTTCAATTTGCAGGTTTTGATTGTAAATTCAGTTCTTCTTATGGCTTTGACAATCACAACTACAGCAAATTTCTTGAGCAAATCTTCAAGGATAAATTCCCGGAAGTGCTAAGCAACGAAGCGTATAGAGAGTATATCGCAATTTGGCAGGACATAGAAAATGGTTACCAACAAAGTGGAATTAAAGGTGGATTATCTAGGATTCGCTTTAAGATGACCGAAGAGGAAAAAATCAAATTTAGGCAGTTAAGCCAATGGATAGCAGGACAATTGGTGGAGATTAAGGAACACACCGTTGCTCAGATGGTAAAAAGTAATGACGAGGGTATTCTTGCCTATTCTGATCTTCGACTTTTGAAAATGATATTCAATAAAAAAAGCATCATTCCAATAAACAACCGAAGAGACGAATTAATGGCTGAGAATATAATCCATCTTCTCAAAAATGTTTATCCTGATAAAAAGATTATTGTTATAGGAGGATCCTATCACTTTATCCGGAATAACAACTTAATTGAACCTTTGAAGATTCAAGGTATCCCAATCCCAGAGGCTACCATTATGGGTGATTTGATTTACGATGATTTTATTGACGAAATTTACACCATTGGCTTTACTGCTTTTGAAGGTGAATACGGTCTTGTGAAACCCAACAAAAAGGGAACTTCTGTTAAATCCCCGAGTCAAAACAGCCTCGAATTTCAACTTGCAAGCAAAGGTATAGCGCAAGGGTTTGTTCCGCTGGCACGAGCTGAAAATGAGCCTTTTTTCTCAGAGGGCACTTCATTGCGTTTGTTTGACCATCAATCTGCTGCAACTTCCAAAAATTGGAGCAGTATAATTGATGCAGTAGTTTTTATTAAAACGGTATCCCCTGCACAAGAAATAGCTAATCCTTGAATATGGTAATATGAAAAAAGCAATGGCTGTTTTGCCTCATATCCTCTTTTGGGGCGCCTTTACCCTACTGTTTTGGTTGCAGAACCCTGATGCAGAATTCCAGGATTACGCTAAATGGTTTTTAGTCCTCGGGGTTGCGGCTGTAGTCGTGTATGTCAACCTTTACTATCTGCTTCCAACCTACTTTTTTAGAAAAAAATATGTCCTCTATTCAGCGGGACTTGTTTTTGTCATTGGTCTTGGGGCTGTAGGTTTAAGATTTATATTTCTTACAGGAGATAATTTATTTACCTCGTCCGCATTTGAGCATTTCACAAACCTCTTTTTCTTTGTTTTAATCACAAGCTCTTTTAAATTTTCAAGGGAATATTTGAAAAAACAAGGTTTGCTACTGAAGTCCGAAAATGCGCAGCTTAGAGCCGAACTCTCTTTGCTAAAATCGCAGGTAAGCCCTCACTTTTTATTCAATACACTAAATAATCTGTACGGTCTTATCGTACAGAATCAAAATCAGCAAGCCGCTGAAGCCTTATTGCAACTCTCTGACCTCATGCGATACCTGCTGCAAAGTAGTAAGGCGGACAAGGTACGTTTGAAAGAAGAGATTCTTTTCATTGAAGACTATCTCAATCTTGAAAAAATACGGCTAAGCAAAAATGCGGATATTAAATGGGAGGTGTCCGGGATGGACAATGAAACCGATATAGCTCCATTACTTTTCATACCGTTGGTTGAAAATGCCTTCAAACACGGTCTGCATCTGGTCTCAGACAAAAGCTTTGCCCATTTCTCCCTTTCTCTACAGGGTAATGACCTCTTTTTTGAAGCTCACAATTCATTGGGCAAAAGCCTGGAAAAAACTCAAAAAAGCGGTACAGGCTTAGATAATCTGCGGAAGCGATTAAAGTTAGTCTATCCAAATAACCATCAGCTTGAGACGGAGCGTACTGAATCATTTTTTAAAGCGACTTTACACATTGAACTATGAGATACCAATGCTTAGTAGTAGACGATGAGCCGATCGCCCAGCAGGTTCTAGAAAAGTATATTAACCAAATTGATGCACTTCATCTGGTGAGCAAATGCAACAATGCCTTTGAGGCTATAGATGTTTTACACCAAAAAGAGATCGATATTTTGTTTCTTGATATTAAAATGCCATCACTTTCTGGCTTGGAAATGCTCAAGACTTTGAAAAACCCTCCACATGTGATTCTTACTACAGCATTTTCTGAATTCGGGGTAGAAAGCTACGAGTATGGGGTTACAGACTATTTGCTTAAACCCTTTGGATTTGAGCGTTTTCTGAGTGCTGTTAATAAAATTATTTTGAAAAAAAATGCCCCTTTAGAACAGGACAGGCCCCGGGCACCAAAAAGTGCAGAAGCTACTTTTATTTTCTTCAAAGCCGATAAAAAAATCCATAAACATTACTTCAGAGATATACTCTTTATTGAAGGAAGTGGAAATTATGTCAAGGTTTATACCTTGAACAATAAACCGCTAATGGTCCTGGATAAACTGAGCGACTTACAAGATAAATTACCTGAAAAGCGCTTCATAAGAGTCCATAAGTCCTTCATTGTAAACGCTTCGTTTATTGAAACTATAGAAGGGAATATGATTAAAGTGGATGGTAAAATGATCCCGGTATCGGCCACTTTCAAATATAATGTAGAGCAGCTGATTAAAGAGAACAAATAAATATAAGTTGCTGCATATTTTGGCCCCATTGCCCACCTTATTCCGATTTGGCTCCCCCCCTTGCATATTCCGGAGCGACTGCCCCCCTTGAGGTGAATAACCTGCCTGTGTAGACTTGCGTAAAAACATGACAGTTTCAAATCACACCCAACTTATGAGGTATCAATATTCTTTATTCCTGAATCGACTCCAGCGTTGCCGACTTATGTAAGTATTTTCCAGTGATCGTAGGGTTGCCACGGTAATTAACCGTTGAGAATTCATCTGCTCTTACCTCCAAGTCTCCGGTGACGTAGAGCGAAGCGCTAGAATGATTTCGCGTGTGTATTTTAGCCTCAACCGCTTGTAATTCGGCGATATCGATTTTGCAAAACTCTTCTGTGTTGACCTCCACACTTTTTGTTTGGCCTTTTAGTTTCAGGTCTGAATGGTTTCTGGTTGTGATGCTTACTTTATCCGCATCGATGGTTTCAATATTGATTTTGCTGAATTCCTCCGCTTCGATATTGGTATCACCAACATCCCCCAGGATTTCCAAGGTGGCGTTTTTTTGAAC
>JALEGO010000590.1 GCA_022763165.1 Flavobacteriales bacterium | reverse complement strand
CAAGTGAAATTGTTTCTGGAGCGGTTCAAGATTGGGACCGAGGTTTAATTATTGGTCGCAGGTCCTTTGGAAAAGGTTTAGTCCAAAAACCTTACCCGTTGCCAGATGGCTCTATGGTGCGATTGACCATTCAACGTTACTACACTCCAACGGGAAGATGCATTCAAAAGCCTTATGATGAGTATAAAAACGACTACTTTGACCGTCTTGAAAGAGGTGAATTCTTCAGCGCTGATAGTATAGATCTTCCTGACAGTCTCATATATTACACTCCAAACGATAGAGAAGTTTACGGGGGAGGTGGAATTATTCCTGACATTTTTATTCCGGTTGATACGAGCATGAATTCAAAGTATTTCACAGATTTGAGAAGAAAAGGTTTGTTTAACACCTTTACATTGCAATTTTTGGATGAACAAAGAGATAATATCACTGGTCAATACAAAGACATGGAGTTTTTCAAAGATCAATTTGAGATTGATGAAGCCTTGTTGGATGAATTTGTAGGATTTGCAGAAGACAAGGGAGTGGAGAAAAATGAAGAGGGATTAAATCGTTCTAAAAAGATGATTAAGAATCTTTTAAAAGCCATGATTGCTAGAGGAATTTGGAAATCTGACGGGTATTTTTACGTTGTCAATGATCTTAATCCGATGATGGTTAAGGCAATCGAAGCCATCGAAGGAAACGCTTTTGAAGAAATGCGATTGTCATACAGATGATCTTTTCTATTTTTGTGATATAGTTAAGAAATTACATTGTCATGAAAGATAATATCAAAATAGGTTTACTAGCAATTATTGCGATTACACTTGTCGCAAATACATTTATGGACAAGTCTGGTCATAGCGACAGCAATGATGGCCACAATCACGATCATGCTGATATTCAAGCAGACCCTAATATGTTTAAGCAGGACCCTCCGAATCCTGATCCAACAGCAATGCCTCCAGAAGTAAAACCTGTTGGGCCAACAACCAACATCCAATTCGCTGAAAATGCCTTTGATTTTGGAAAGGTGAATCAAGATTCTGAGAACAAACACATCTTCAAATTTACCAATACAGGAACCGAGCCTCTTATTATCTCTAATGCAAAGGGTTCATGTGGATGTACAGTGCCTAAGTATCCGAAAGAGCCTATTCCTGTTGGAGCCACTGGCGAGATTGAGGTGGTATATAAACCTGGGAAGCAAAAGGGTGCTCAAACAAAAACCGTCACTGTTACGGCAAATACCGAGCCTTCAGATACCAGAATTCAGATCACTGCTGACGTTCAAGAAGTAGCCGGCTAGATTTAGTAAAAGTTACTTGAAAGAAAGTCTAAAATCGCAACTGCACGAAATCATTTTCGAGGCAGACACCCCTAAGGGCAAGGCTTTTGATGTCCTCTTGTTGGTGGCCATAGTGCTGAGTGTTCTCGCTGTAATGTTAGAAAGTGTAGAATCAATTGAAGCCAGATATGGTACTATTTTAAAATTTATTGAGTGGCTTTTTACTGGATTGTTTACACTTGAGTATATATTAAGAGTTTTTCTCACCAAAAAACCGCTACGTTATATCTTCAGTTTCTTTGGGTTGGTTGATTTATTCTCAATTGTTCCTACATATTTAGGAATCATCATACCACATAATACCGCCTCATTGGCAACTATTAGGAGTTTAAGACTTTTAAGAGTATTTAGAGTTCTTAAACTAGCAAGATATGTGGGAGGCGCCAGGGTCATTATAGACGGACTTAGAGCAAGTCGACCAAAGATCATTGTTTTCCTAACAGGTGTAATCGCTGTGAGTATGATCATGGGAACTATAATGTACTTGGTTGAAGGAAAAGAAAATGGTTTCTCTAGCATCCCTAGAAGTATTTATTGGGCCATTGTTACGCTCACTACGGTTGGTTATGGTGATATTTCCCCGGTTACTCCCATCGGACAGACTCTTGCATCATTTTTAATGATCATGGGCTATGGCATTATTGCTGTTCCGACAGGACTTGTAACAGCAGATATAATAAATGCCAACAAAAAAAGAGATTCAAATGACGATGTGAATACTCAGGTTTGCAGTAATTGCAATTTTGATCAACATGATACGGATGCCAAGTTTTGTAAAAAGTGCGGTGAGGATCTTATCAAGAAGTAACTCCTGATTTCTTTCGGGACAGGGCAAATTGTAGCAGCATGAGTAATAATATGGCTCCAGTCCATAAACTGAATTTCATTCTATAATCACTAAATTGTTCAGTAATTCTTTCATGCAAATCGATTCTAACAGAGTCCCAGAAGTCTGCAGATGTTGCAAGAATTTCAATGGATCTGATTTCCTCTATTTTACTCATATCCCCAAATTCGAATTCATGTTCCGCTTGATTCAATATTGCAAGGATGCTCCATTGTGAAAATTTAGGTGCAAAGTGATTGGCTATTTGCATTTTGAACTTATTGGCAAAATCTCCCTCAGGCTCCTTTTTAAAAGCATTAGAAAACTGCCCGAGAGTCACTTCAAATGTGAAAGTCTCATCATCCTTTACAAATTCACTACTAACAAAATGCTGAAAAACAGGAAAACCCATTCTTGAAATTGGAACTATATTTTCAGAGACTTTCTTTTGATAGTATGTTTCAGTTTCATCAATGACTTTAAAGAAAGTTGCACTTGTCATTGTCAAAATCGGAAGCAGAAAAAGATTGAGTTTTAAGCCCAGATTCATCTTAACTGGTTTGCTTCTTTTTAATAGCCAAAATAGAACAATGCTAATAACAGCGCCTACTAACAACCCAATGATCATAGTAGGTTTCGTGTTTGGAAGTACATATTCAAGGCACGCGTCCACCTCCATCATCACTTTCCTATATGCGATTTCGAAGAAATTCAAATCTTATGGATTTTCTGCATATTGATGTGTAATTCTGTCTAAAATTAGACCATTCAGTTTATCTATACGCGATTTATTGAGAAACGTTCGATATATGTTAGTTGAGTTACCACATTTGGAAAAACCACTTCGTTTTACACATCATTAAGATTCGAAGAAAACTGTTAATTTTCTTCCGATCTCCCAATTTGTTCGCTACAAAAAATCAAAATTCTATAACATCAAACCTCAGTTGATCAAAAATTTTTACGTACACATCGAACAGCACCATTTGTTGTTTTATTCTTTTGATAAAAGGGGTCTAACAGCTTGTAAACAACTGGAAAATATAGAGCATAAGCCTCGGCAGATAAATATTCGGTGCTTGACCAATGATCAATATTTTGAAAACCAAACAAATAGGCATTGTCATAAATCGCTCCGAGTTCCCAGACACTGGGAAGGTACCAATCTGTAAAGCCATAGGATGTAGATGTATCACACATATAAGCGGCATAATTTCCGGCTCCATGAAATGACACTATCTTATTGGTGTTTGATTCTCCATCAGTACTATTCGCAGCAAGAACCAATCCAGTTGAGGGAGCCCAAGGTGCACTGAAACTTTTATAATTAGGATCGACACAGATTTCGCCATTGATTGTCTGTATACATGTTGGGTATTGAGAAGGGTTATTATTTGAGCTAACACTAGTTTTTCTGTCAAAAACACGAATCCACACATCTCCATCCCAATAATAGAAACCAGGGAAAATCATATTAATTCCTGAGTTGGCTGTGTCTTTGTTATAAATAAGCAGAGATGTATCAAGGTTTGAAATGGTTGTAACATCATTAGTTCCGGTCAATTGAACTCTCGGAATTAGTATTCCATGGTCATTTGAATTAATGTCTAAAATAGCTCCTGGTGCCGGAACCGAACCATCATTATTAATCCCAACACTTTGAGAAATTGAGTTGTTCAAACAAAAAAATAATAGCAATAAGCAAACAATATAAAGCCCATTCATATTTCTGATACATTAGAAATAAAATGTTACGTATTTAAGGTAAAACATTACAGAAAATCATAGTGACTTTTTAATGACACAAATACAATTAATTGATTTTCAATTAATAAGAATTCTAATACTTTCTATGAACGAAACCAGTCGTCACTCTACCAAATTGAAAATGAGCTTATTCGATTAAGCCAACAGAAGGGCTTTTTAATTAATAGCATCCGAATCATATCGCTCAAAATTCTATCGTTTAGCTATATTTTTTTTCTGATAAAATCACTCAGCTTTGTTTCACCTAAATCATCTTTCAGTTTGTTCTTGATTCTAATTTTAGCCCTTACAATACCGTTATAGGTGACGTTTGTAATATCGGCCAATTCTTGATTCGTAAAATTCAATTTTATGAGTGCTATTAATCTTTCATCATGGTTTGTCAAGTTCAAGAAATACTTATTAACCTTGTCTTGGAAATCTGGGTAGTACTCTTTGAACTGGTTAATAAACCTGGTCAAGTCACCTTTATCCCTTACTTCTTGGATAAAATCTGTTTTATTCAAAATATTTTGAGATTCCTCAAAATCCTTCTTTATTTCATTGAACAATCTAGCCTTATCCAAGAGCTCCGCTTTTAAATCAATAATTCTTTGGTTAAAGAGTTTTACTTCTTCTTTCTTTTTTCTTCTTATACTTTGAAGTGCTATTACAAGAATGGTAACGGCCAAAATAGAACTTAAGCCAATAATTAAAGCATTCTTTCTGGCATTGGCGGTCTTTAGCTTCTGTATCGCCAACGAAGTTTTGAGCACTCTACTTTTTTCCCTGTCCGTATCTAAATCCACAGAAAAAACTTTTTGATCTTTATTTACCCTTCCAATTATATCTTTTGTCAACAACAAATATTTTGTTGCACTATCTGTTATTGCCAGTGCCTCCTCTAGTCTCTTCATGTATCTATAAACTATGGTAAGACCAGCATATGTGTCTCTTAACTGAAACGTATCTTTTAAATCGTAGGAGAGTCTTAATATTTGATTATAGTAGACTAAGGCGCGATCATAATTTTTTTGCACGATCGAAATACGAGCTTTTACTCTATAAGCTAGCATATACCCTTCCTTATCTTGCAATAATTCGTAGTACTTTAGCGCACTATCAGCATATATTAAAGCACTATTTTGTTCCTGTAACAAGCCGTATGTATAACTATCGGCCAAAATTCTATAAGTATTTGCTAATTCAGATGTAACATTTATATCATAGCAAAGTACCAATGCAGTATCGAGATAATCTGTAAATTTTTTAGTGGATCCAGTACTATTTGCGACTAGAGCCTTTGTCTGAAGTACTCTGATCTTGAAATAACTTGGGAGTAGGTCAAAATTAATATCTCTTAACAGGGCTTCCGCCTTTATCATTTTCCAAAAGTCATAATTGTATCTAGCCGCTAGTGCCTGTAATATATTCTTAACGAACGCCCGGTCCAATGAATCAGCTGAATCTATCAAATCATTTATGAAGCGCATTCCACCATAATAATTTGCGCGGGATTTGTGATATAAAATGCCTACAAGGGCCAATCTCACATAGTTAAAATCGTCTAATACATATGGATTAATATTCAAATGTGAATTGGCTTCTACATTAGAAATCCCGGATAAATTTGAGAGTATATTGTGTTCAAATAGGCATAATTCATAACTATATTTAAGTTGCTCGTTTTCAATGAGCTTATACTCTATTGCTTGAATGATCTCTTGGGCATCTGAAAGTCTCCCTTGTCCTAACTTACTAGAGACAGATTTTATTTGTTTCAGCAATAGACAATCTCCACATTGAACATTTTCAATTATTGAATCCAATTTTTCGTATTGTCTGTTCAGAAGCAAATAGTCCGCATAGAGAGCAAACTTTTCAGTGGACACATTTTTTTTTTGCAATTCGCCTTCAATTGTCGCAGCCATTTTTGATAGGGACTCTTGATTACAAAGACTGGCAAGAGCTATGAACGTCATCAAAACCGATAATGTGGCTAATCGAATCATAAAATTTCTAGGATTTTTTCTATTTTAATGTTCAGTTTATAGCTATGATTGAATTTACAAACTTCAATTACCCAAATCATCATTTTGCAATCATTATAAAATGTCACTTACTAAACTAAAATACCTTAGTGATTTTTTAGTGACAAAATTAAAGTTTTTGATTTTCAGACTTTTAAACTAGTATAATTCATATAGAAATTATTAAAAATCAATCTAAGTTATCCTATTAAAATTCTTGCCCAAGAATATCATTAAATAGTCACCACCGAAATTTTAGACCTTAAAAACATACCCACTAGTTTTGATATTATGAAAATTCTAGTGCTTCTGTTTGTATTACTCGTTAGTCTGGATGGCTTCCAGTTTATTATTCATTCGGAAAAATCTATTCAAGAGTTGCCAACTCAACTGGATGCTAAACCCAGCAATTCGTATTTACATTCAATTAGTACATGGGATATCATTTATGACCACTCATAAACAATTCGTTGTAGATGCATTTTCCTGATGTCTCTTTGCGCTAATCTAGACATTAGCACTTCATAATGGTACGCTTGTTTGATCACCCTTGGTTCCGATCAAGGGTGATTTTTTCTTTAAGCGTATTATACCAATTATTCAAACAGCTTGAAGAATTATAAATTTGTGATATGGCGCACAGAGACAATGTTATTTCCAAAACTCATATAATAGTTGCTCTATCATTAACCCTACTCAAAGTGATTCTTTTCACTCTCTGGAGTTCAAATATTGAACTCTTCGAAGCCCATGACATCGCAATAAACCTCTTAGAAAGAAAAACTTTTGTTTACCATGTACACAATCAAGACAATTTTAATTATCAATTTCCAATATATCCAACAATTGTTGCAGGTTTGTACTGGATCTTCGGTGTCAAACCGATTGTTGCAATAATTGTCAATCAGACTCTATTATTGCTCACAGCATTTATATGCGTAAAAATATTATCTAATGTATTCAAGGCCCATCAATTTATCAGTTGGGGCCTACTTATACTGGTTCTTTTACATCCTGCACTGAACCAATACACTAATATGGTGCACCCCTTTAGTTTAGATATTCTATTCCTCGTTTCGGTCGCATATTGCTCACTGCGATTGTATCAAAAAAGAAGGAATGACAAACTGATTCTGTCGCTTGTTTTTGCCTTTTCAATTCTAAACCGAGCATCGATGATTGTTTTGATTTTCCCACTCGTCTATTTAATCATGAAAGCCAGCATAAAACCAAGATTTGCAATAATATTTATTCTGATTGCCATACTCCCAAGCTCAATTTGGATCCTTAGAAATTATCAACATTATAAAGAAATTTCTTTCAATTCCACTATGGGCCAAAACCTTTGGATAGGGAATTTACCAACTACTGAAGGCACAGCTACAATGGGTGATAAATTGAATTATTATAATTTCTTACCAAAACAAGACTGGGAGACAATTCTGACTTTAAGTCCACCAAAACAATCAAAATATTTTATTGATAAATGGTGGAATTCGGTATTGACACATCCTAAGAATGCCGTAGTCCTATATTTTAAGAAAATCAACAATTTTTGGTTGTTCAGAGATCACTACAGTACAAGTTTTAGTAAATGGTTCATTTTTTTGTACAAACTGTATGCACTACTAATTCTATTCGCCTTAATTCTGAGTTTTACTATTCATCGTTCCAAAGAAAAGTGGTTACTGCTTTCATTTGTTATTTTGATCAGCCTTTTCCAAGCGTTCTTTTATGTGGAAACGAGACACCGGATGCTTATTGAACCCTTACTATATTTAATTATAGCACAAACTCCATTAGAAAAATTAAATACTCGCTTCAAACTTGTCTAGCAAATTAGCTTTAATATTAATTTTTGCCGTTTTTGTGGTTGTTGAATGCTTAATTTGGCCAATTACAGGGTTTCCTCTGAATGATTCATGGGCTTATTTCCAAACCATTGAAAACTTTACTCAAACTGGAGTCTTTAAAACTAGCGAGTGGCAAGCCACCACACTACTCCCTCAGTACATCTTAAGTTATGCGATAAGTTCTGTTTTTGGCTTATCAATATTAAAGCTAAGACTTATAAATATTGTTGTAGGTCTTATTAATCTTATCCTATTTTGGCGCATCCTCAGGTTTGCAAAACTTGGAAACCTCACTAGATTCTTTACGGTTCTCATCTTATTGTTCAACCCCATTTGGTTGAATGTCACCAACACTTTTTTGCCTGAATCCATTTATATATTTTTTCTACTAACAATATTAAACCTTCAGTTAAGCATCATTAAAACCAATGGAGGGGCACTTAAAACGTTAATACTGATTGTCCTCATTTACATTGGCGCCATGCAAAGACAATCAACATTAGTTTTGAGCCTCACCTTCTTAATATTTGCGCTATGGCAAAGGAAAAGAGCCGTCATGATCCCATCTCTCATTACCTTTTGCGCCTCAATTACGCTTTTACTTATTTCACAAAGTCTATTTTCTAAATACTTACCCGCATCACTCAATTATCAATTACAATCGATATTTATTGAATTGCAGAACACTCTTTTTGAGTCGTTCAAAAAACTCGTCTATTATTCGACAAATGCAGTCACCTCTCTTGGAGTTTTGACCATACCCTTAACGGTCATATTGATTGGAAATATTAAGCGCACCTTGAAGAAAAATAAGAATCTCTCAATTTGGGTGTTTTTAGTTTGTGTTTCGCTAGTGATTTTGAAAATTATCTTCAGCAATAACAGTTTTCCCTTCACCGGAAATATTGTTCATGAACTCGGCACTGGCCCGCTAATTTTCACTGGTTATAATACCCAAGAAATTGACCAAAGTTTGACCTTATACATTCTGGGTTTTTCTCTCTCTCTTTTGGGAATAACAAACTTTAGCGCAATTTCAGTTGTCGTATGGAATCGTTTGAAGTCAAGAAATAAAGGACATACAAGTTTTATAATCATCACTGCAATTTTATACTGCTTACCATTTTGCTTTAGTTATTTTAATGATCGATACTTGGTTTTTCCGTTGATGCTATTTTTGATTTTAATATCCTTACAAATAAGTCAAAAAAAGTACTTTGAACGCATCATTATAGGACTCATATTTTTAAGCCCCATTGCAATATATTCTACTTTGACAAATCACGATTATTTTGCAATACATCGATCAAAAACTGACTTGATTCACAAAATAGCTTCTTCTCAATCTGATATGAAGCAAATTGATGCTGGTTTTGAGCACAACGCATATTTTGACTTCAATTTTCAATCATATTTAAGATGCAAAAATGACAGATGGTGGTGGACAAGCAATAAAAAAAGCATTATCTCTCCTGTTCATCGATTCAATGGTTATAAAAATCAATACTCGAGTTCGGTCAAAACCTGGTGGCCATTGAGTCCTAAGTTTATTTATTATCATGAAAAATTGAATTGAGAATTCGTTCGTGATTTTATACATTTGTGGAATCTCACGAATCTAATAACCACAGAAATAACCTTCTGTAGGAACATTAACTAATATAAGAACATGGCTAAAGCTGCTAATTTTAAGATTAACGGACTAGAATTTACTGGTAGTATTGACAAAGTTGATCGAAAAAAAATATATGGTTATTCGAAAGTAGAAGTTCGAGATGAATCAGGTGGGATTTGCTCATTGGCAAGCGTTTCTCCCGATGGTTCTCATCTTCTTCCTTCTGGATGCACTGGCATTATTAATATCAATGAAAATGGACATTACATTTCACGAAGTGATATGCTTGTTGTAGATAAAGACAATAAACTTGTGGACAAAGTGCCATCGACATTTGAGCTAGATTGCGTGGAGCTTCAAGAAGTAAAAGACATCTCAGAATATTTAAGCCTAAATGTAAAATCAATTTACCAACTCAACATTGAAGACGAAACTAAAAAACAAGAGCTCATTGCCTACTTAAAAGAGGTGAACTTATTATACTTTATGTTCAACTACAGAGCCGATTATGATGGTGACGATGCCTATCTATTGGAAAATGAAGGGTATGTATTCGCAGTGATTGGAAAAAAAGCACAGTTTGAATTCTTAGGTTTCGAAAACCAAGTGGAAGAAGAAGTTGAAATGGATGAGGAAGAAGAGGAAGCAGAATTCGATTTCAGCATGCTCTAAACCGATATTTGGTTGAGAGATAAATTATTAAGAAAATTATATGAGAAAAATTAATATTTCAAACGATAAGGGAAGAGATGCTGTCATCAACTTTATTTCTTTCGTTCCGGAGAAAAAGACCTTTTACGTTGATGAAAACAAGCAACAGGTTGAATCTAGAAAGATTATAAAAGGTACCAGCGAAAATACATGTGATGCTCTTTTAAAGGATCACAACGATGACCTCAATGAACTTGCACATGCGATGCTTGAAGGTGACCCAGAAATTGACCTTGAGCTTACCGGTAAGTTCGTGAAAAAGATGAGCCGTGTATATATCAATCAAGATTCTAAGGTTGTATACCGAATCAAAAAACATGAAAAAGTTTATGATTATAAGGGCGAACTCAAAGAAGAAAGAGCACCTAGACATCTAGACGCGAACATTGTATCTGAAAAAGCAATTAAATGGTCTGGCAAGCTTTTTCCAAAGAAAAAGGCCTTCAATAAGTTCGTTTTCATCAGAAAATATCAATTATCACACAACAGTGGTCTAACCTTTGATTTTCTCTATGATATGGCAAAGGAATTAGATGAAAAGGATTCTTTAATGCTTGTGGGAAGCGGAAATGGTTCAGGACCAGTAGTATTTCAAGATGGCGGTAATCCGTTTAGAGTTTTTTTAGAAGGAAAAATATCAGGAGACAAGTACATGTTAATTATGCACCTGTCTAATATGGAATTAAAACCATTACCCGAAAACTAAGACATTATGGACATTATACAATATGCTGAAAAGGTTCGAAACTATAAGGTAAGAATCGCCTCGAGATACAGATCACTTGAAATTGACCGAATTGGAGAAATGATGCCAAGTCAAGATGAGTACTTGGTTTCCACCAAATACGATGGCCATTTCTATGCCTTGGTTAAGGATGGTAAGAAAATTGTATTTCTTAATCAGTCTGGTAAGCTTGTTGAAGAGCATCCACTTTTAGACGAAGCTTCTAAGCTTTTGAAGGATTATAAACAAGCTATCGTACCTGGTGAGCTTTACGTCTCTGGCGATGACCGAACGAGATCCTTCCATGTTAGTAAAGCATTAGCGGACGGCAACGAAAATTTAAAATTCGCAGCATTCGATCTATTGGAGCTCAATGGAAAATATGTAGATGAAACGAGCTTTCAAATCGTAGACCATCTAGCGGAAATTTTCCCTAAAGCCGGTGAGGGATCAGTGCATGCTCTTGATGTCCGAAAAGTGACTAGCAAGTCTCAAATTGTAGAGCTTTATGATGACATTGTGACCGGAGCTGAACAAGAAGGAATTGTTGTTAAATCCATCGAGCACACGACCTACAAGATCAAACCAAAATACACTTTTGATGCTGTTATTGTGGGTTTTGCCGAAGGTGATGGAGATCGCGCTGGAATGCTTAGAGACTTTTTATTAGCGTTCATGCTTGAAGATGGCAGTTATCAAATTTTTGCGCATTTGTCACATGGTTTTGATGATGAAACAAGGAAAGAGCTCCTCACAAGATTTTCCAAAAAAGTTGTTACCTCAGACTTTATTGAAGTCGCAAGAAATAAGGTTGCCTTTCAAATGGTTGAACCCGACACGGTGGTAGAATTTTCTTGTTTAGATATCATCTCTGAAGATTCTTCCGGGCCAATCCGAAAGATGAATTTGAAATATGACCCTAAGGAAGGTTATGTTGCACAAGGAAACGAATCAAGTGTTTCTGCTACCATCCCCGTCTTCTTAAGATTCAGAGATGATAAAAAAGCGGACAAACAAGATGCTCGATTCTCTCAGGTTGAAGACATGATTGCCGTTGAAAAGGAAGAAAGCCAAAAACTGGACTTGGCAAAAAGTCAAATTATTGCAAGGCAAGCATTTTCAAAAGTGTCTAAGGATAATACTATGGTTCGGAAGTTTGTTGTAATTCAAACCAATAAAGGTGATTTCGATGACTATCCAAACTATGTCTTCCATTATACCGATTTTAGTCCAGGACGAGCTGAGCCGCTCAAAAGAGACGTAAAAGTTTCTGATTCTAAGGATCAAATCATGGGTATTTTCGAGGAACAAATTGAGAAAAACATTAAGAAGGGTTGGGTTGAATACGCCTAATCTAGCGCAAAAGCGTTAGGTGTCCGTAGTATTCTTCAAAATCATTTGAAAGTGTTTGGTAGGCTATTTTAACCACATACACTCCTTCCTGACACTGCTCACCTGAGTGTGTCCCATCCCATGCGTGGTTTGTATCGTTGGTTTCAAAAATTAGGTCACCCCATCTATTGTAGATGAATAATCCTTCAAGGCCTGCTATTTCACCATAAATACTGAAAAAATCATTTAAACCATCATTATTTGGAGAAAACGCATTCGGAACAATCAGTTCGCAACCTTTTTCTGTGATGAAAATGGTATCAGATACAGGGCACCCAGCCATTTCACCAATAAAAGAATATTCGCCTGGGGCGTTGACCAAATAGTATTCACCTACTGAACCATCTTGCCATACAGGTGCTTCAATTTGATCATCAAGCGTTACTAAATAGCCATCTTTTAAGCACAGTGCTGTATCTGAAAGCACAGAAAAAATATTTTTTTGTCTTTCGATGATTACTGTATCGGCAGACATGCAGCCTGCTGCATTCACATAATTTGCCCAATACACTCCACTTTCAACTTCCAGGCTAAAGGCAAAAATACTATCGTTCCATTGTACCAATGTGTTGAGATTATTGTTAAGGGTTACCTTTTCGCCTTCACAAGACATTCGGTCCTCACCTAAATCGATTGATTCGTCCATAACGATAACATTTATACTATCAATAATTTTGCATGCAGAATTGGCTGACTGAAGCCAATAGTGGCCTGGAGAATAGATAATAATAGAATCTTCTATCGAGCCTGTACTCCACAAGTAATTTGAGTTAAGACCTAAATAATAATCCTTTAGAACAATGCTATCTCCAAAACAAATTGTTGTATCCAGACCAATATCGAGTTCTAATGTATCAATGATCACATCAAGACTGTCCATATAAGAACATCCTTGATTGTCTGTGGCGGTAACGAAGTACACCCCCGTGCTAGAAACGTTTATTGAAGATGAACTGGCTCCATTACTCCATATATAAGTATCAAAATTTCCAGCATCTATTGTGAATGATGTCCCACATATGATCGTGTCATTTCCCAGATCTAGATTTTGTTGACTCATGATCACATTTACAGAATCTGATTGACTGCAACCACCACTTGTCACAGTAACAGTATAAGTACCAGGTTGTGAGACCCAGATTTGATTTTGTGTGCTACCAGTATTCCAAACAAAAGTTCCAGCGGTGGTATTCGCAACTATCAAAATAGAATCTGAGCAAAATGTGGTATCGATGGGAAGATCTAGGTCCAAATGATTTAGCGTTACATGAATGGAATCAGACGCATTGCAACCACTATTTGAAACAGTCAAAAAATACAT
>JALEGO010000059.1 GCA_022763165.1 Flavobacteriales bacterium | reverse complement strand
CCTTAGGAATGTATTGTTGAACATATGAACCACAATTTTTGATGATAGCGTCTTTTTCCCCTATTGTATGTAAGCCTCTAACATCATAGCTTATCATTTTTCCCTGAACCATGTAGAAAAAACACGCAAACTCGCTAAAGGATCCTTGCATCAATTCATGAGCATGAAAACGAGCTTTTTGAAATAAAGGCATTCCTTTAAATTCAATGATTTTAGTTTCTATCATTTAGCAATTTTAATGAATTTATGATTCACCTATTTTCTGAAAAAGTCCAAACTATGGTCATTGGAGAAAATCCTACTTTTACAGAGAAATGGCACGTCTTATGTAGATCTATCTCCTATGAAAAGAATTATCCTCCTTTTATTGCCTTTTGCATTTGTAATGGCCATGGGCCAGGAAACTGAACTCGTTTATAAATATAGAGATGCAAAGCCTGAACAATCAAAACCTCCTTTACTTATTTTACTTCATGGATTTGGAAGCAATGAGAAAGACCTTTTCAACTTGGCATTGCAATTGGACCCACAATACCTGATTATCTGTCCAAGGGCTCCCCTGAGTCGAACAACGGGAAGTTATAAATGGTATGACATCACAATTAACCAAGGGCAGATTAGTTCTTATGAACCTTCTGATGTAAAAAAAGCCGAGGAGGCCATTGAAAAATTCATCTCTCAACTAAAAAGAAAGCACGACTTTGACACCAACAGAGTAATCATTGGAGGTTTTAGTCAAGGCGCAATTTTATCACTGAATCTAGGCATGAAACGACCAGATCTTTTTTCCGGTATTATGGCATTGAGTGGAAGATTATTAAAGGAAACTGTAAGACAGCTGAGTTCAGAATCAAATCCTCCTAAAACGCTTATTGTTCACGGTACAGAAGACTACATCATTCCCATTGACCAGGCAAGATTCACAAAATCAATATTTGATGAAATTGGTGAATCTCCAGAGTATTTTGAACTCAAGATGGGCCATGAGATCAATAAGGACGCTATTGAGATTATTAATAAGTGGCTTCAATAAATCTTAAAATCCCTTAAACTAATCTTAACGAATGTTAAGGCAGACAACGCCTGCAAAGCGAGCTTCGTATTCTTTTCATAACATAAATTATATATTAATGAAAAAGAAAAATTTATTTTTCAGCTTTGCGCTGCTGCTCGGCTCGACATTAACTTATGGACAGGCCAAAGAGAAAGTTTACGCAGTTTCTCTCGAACAAGGTCCAAAGATTGAGTTTGAAAATGAAACACATGATTTCGGAAAAATTCCTCAGGGCACCCCAGTGACCTATGAATTTAAGTTCAAAAACACTGGAAACGAGGCTTTGGTAATCAATCAACCTAAAGGTTCTTGTGGATGCACAACACCATACGCGCCTAAAGAACCAATAATGCCTGGTGATGAAGATTTTATCAAAGTCAAGTATAACGCAGCAAAGCTAGGTGACTTCAGAAAAAGTGTCACGGTTCCAACTAACACCGGTGATGACGTAATTACCTTATTTATAAAGGGTACGGTTGAAAAATCAGACGCCTCCAAATAGTTTTCTCGGATTGGCATGATTTTAGCATGAAACAAATAGTGATCATAAATTTTACGATCACTCTTTACTGATGCTAGATAAATCGTTATATTTGTTAACCTATAAATAATTTGAAAAAATGAAGAAGTTAGTACCAATGTTTTTGGCCCTATTTGTTTTGAGCTTTGTTGGAATGGCTCAAGTTACTGATGCAACAACAAAAGATTCAGCTCCAATCCAAAAGGAAGGTGGCGCACAAATGGAGTTTGAAAAAGAAGTTCACGATTTCGGGAAGATGAAGCAACATGGTGATGCTTCTACTGAATTTTTATTTAAAAATACTGGTAATGAGCCTTTGATTATTTCTAATGCAAAGGGTTCTTGTGGATGTACTGTTCCTCAGTGGCCAAAGGAACCAATTGCTCCAGGAGAAACTGGTTCAATTAAAGTAAGATATGATTCCAAAAGAATCGGACCTATCAATAAATCTGTTACAATTACTTCGAATGCTGGTAATGCACCAACTAAAGTAATTAGAATTAAAGGTAACATTGAGGCTGCACCTAAGGAGCAAACTTCACCTGTGAAGAAACCTTCTACCGGAGCGCCAGTGAATGATGCCAACTAAAAAAATTAAATAATTTTGAAGGCCATTCACCAAGTGAATGGCTTTTTTTTTTGCTAAATTTTTCAGAATGCCACAACTTTCAGAAAACACTTTTTTAATGCCAGCTTCCCCGATCCGGAAACTCGTTCCATATGCAAACGAAGCAAAGGCCAAAGGGAAAAAAGTATATCACCTAAACATTGGACAACCGGATATCGCAATGCCAAAAGAGGTAATTGAAGCTTTCAACAAACTGGAACTTCAAAACATCTCATATGCCCCATCCGATGGCTATCAAAGTTATAAAGACAAAATAGTTACATATTATGCCTCTCATAAAATTTTGATTTCTAGTTCTGATGTATTAGTAACCACTGGTGGCTCTGAAGCGCTAGAGTTTACTTTTCTTACTTGCTTCAACCCAGGAGATGAGCTCATCATTCCAGAACCTTTTTACGCTAACTATTTGGGTTTTGCAGCAGCGACAGGTGTCAAAATAAAACCCATAATTTCAACACTCGACAGTGGTTTTGCCTTACCCGCCATGCAGGACTTTGAGCGGCTCATAACACCTTATACTAAAGGCATCATGATATGTAATCCTAATAATCCAACAGGATATTTGTATTCCAAAGAAGAAATTAAACAACTCGGAAAGCTGGCTAAAAAACATGACCTATTCCTAATCGCTGATGAAGTGTATCGGGAGTTTTGTTATGATGGACATGAACATTACTCTTTGTTAAATCTTCCGGATATGGAAGAAAATGTGATAGTCGTAGATTCCGTATCAAAAAGATACAGCCTTTGTGGAGCTAGAGTCGGAGCACTTGTATCAAAAAACACTGATGTTATTGAGCAAGGTCTTAAATATGCTCAAGCAAGACTAAGCCCCCCTACTCTTGGCCAGATTGCGGCTGAAGCCGCGATGGATTGTGGAGACGAATATTTCGAAAATGTAAAAGCAGAATATGTCAAAAGAAGAGACCTGGTGGTAAAAAGGTTAAACGAGATGAAGGGTGTGAAATGCCCTACTCCAAAAGGAGCCTTCTACACTGTTGCTCAGCTGCCCATTGATAATGCAGATAACTTTTGCCAATGGTTATTATCGGATTTTAGCCTTAATGATGAGACAGTGATGTTTGCCCCTGCAGCCGGATTTTATTCGAACCTTATTTCTGGTCAAAAGCAAATCAGAATTGCCTATGTCCTAAATTTAGATGACCTAAACAAAGCTTTGGATTGCTTAGATGAAGCACTAAAAGTATACCCAAACCGAATCGATTAATTCATGGAAACTTACATACAAGGAATTGCCCTTCAAGAATTAGGGCAAAAATATGGTACCCCATTGTTCATTTATGATGCAGATAAAATTATTGAGCAGTACAAAAAACTCAGCAATGCACTTGAAGTGCCAAATTATCGAATCAATTATGCTTGCAAAGCACTCACAAACCTCAGTATACTGCGGTTACTGAAAGATCTCGGAGCAGGTCTTGACACGGTTTCACTTCAAGAAATTCTTCTTGGTTTACAAGCAGGTTTCAAACCTAAAGACATCATTTACACACCAAACTCAGTGTCGATTGATGAAGTTTTGCAGGCAATTGATTTAGGTGTTCAAATTAATGTCGACAATATAGAAACACTTGAGTACCTCGGCCATCATAAAAACGAAGTTCCAATTTGCGTTCGTGTAAACCCCCATATTATGGCTGGAGGAAATCAAAAAATTTCCGTTGGGCATATAGATTCTAAATTTGGTATTTCTATTCATCAAATACCTCTAGTAGAACGGTTGGTGAAAACACTCAACATCAAACTTGAAGGTGTCCATATGCACACAGGATCTGACATTGTCGACAGTGGGGTCTTTTTGCAAGCAGCTGAAATCCTATTTGATGTTGCGCGGAGGTTTGAAGATGTAAAGTACATCGACTTCGGAAGTGGTTTCAAAGTGAAATATAAGCCAGACGATTTTGAAACGGACATTGTTGATTTTGGACGGCAGATTTCCAAAAGATTCAATGAATTCTGTTCAGAAATAGGGCGCGATTTAACACTTATGTTTGAACCAGGAAAATTTCTGGTAAGTGAATCTGGTTATTTTTTGGCCAAAACAAACATCATCAAGCAGACCACTTCAACTGTTTTCGCAGGCATTGACTCAGGATTCAATCATATGATCCGACCGATGTTTTATGATGCCTATCATGAAATTGTGAATATTAGCAACCCCAACGGTAATCCAAGAATATATACAGTAGTCGGCTATATCTGCGAAACGGACACATTTGGATGGAATAGAAAAATCAATGAAATCAAAGTCGGTGATATTCTGGCTTTCAAAAATGCCGGAGCTTACTGCTTTTCTATGGCGTCCAATTATAACTCGAGATTTAGACCAGCCGAAGTCTTGATTTACAATGGTAAAGATTACTTGATTAGAGAAAGAGAAACTGTAGAAGATTTAATGAAAGGACAAACGGACCCTGAAAGCATATTTGCTTAAAGTCTAATTCGATTCTGGATAAATCAAGTATTTTGATCGAACAGCTGAAAAGGTTTTCAAACCATCTTCCCATGATGCGCGAATTTCTTTAGGTGTCTTGCCTTCTTCAATTTGTTTTTTCAAAGTGGCATTGCCGGCCAACAAATTGAAAAAACCGTTGTCCAAAAAGAAGTCTTCTTTATTGGGAGTGCTCTCGTACAGCTTAACTAACCAATGCAAATACAATCCACCGTAAAATTTCATCTCGCCTGAACCAAAGTCGGATAAATTATAACCGCTGCATTTTTCACCCTTGTGTTTGGGATATTTCGCACCCGGTTTTGGTTCAGGAGTAAATTCAAAATCTCCCAAATCGCTATTTGGCATTCCAATCATTTGAAATGGGCTGTCCGTTCCCCTGCCCACACTGACTACTGTACCCTCAAAAAGGCCTAATGATGGATATAGATAAATGGACGACATATTAGGCAGGTTTGGAGAAGGTTTTATCGGTAATTGATAAAGTTTTTCATGATCATATCCCTCACAAGAGATTACTTTCAACTCACACTGAACATCGTTCTCAAGCCATCCTTCACCATTAATCATCCTACCATACTCTCCCACAGTCATGCCGTGAACTAATGGCACCTCATGCATTCCCACAAAAGACTTATACTTAGGCTCCAGAATAGGACCATCAATAAAATGACCATTTGGATTTGGACGGTCTAAAATCATTACCTCAACATTTTGTTCACCACAGGCCTCCATTACATAATGTAGGGTGGATATGTAAGTATAATACCGCACACCCACATCCTGAATATCAAAAATCATGACATCAATATTTTCCAGTTGAGCAGCATTGGGCTTTTTATTTCTCCCATATAGAGAAATCAAAGGCAAACCCGTTTTAATATCAGTTGAATGACTTACATGCTCTCCTGCATCTGCAGTTCCCCTAAAACCATGTTCAGGTGCAAATACTTTTTTCACATCCAGTCCCAAAGCCAACAAGGAATCGACTAAATGTATTCCACCTATCATGGAAGTCTGATTGGCAACTACTCCAATAGACTTACCTTTTAATAAGGGTAAATAGTCAGGAACCCTTTCTGCACCACATTTCACTTCTTTGTCGGTGACAATCTTTAATGTAGATTGTTCATGACCCTTGAATGAAAAACAAAAAGTGAATCCAATAATTAAAATTAACAACTTCACATTCATCCATCTTGGAATTAGGTTTTAGAACGGGCATTCCCTAAAAAAGTTTCAAATGGTGCTGCCAATTGGAGTTTTAGCATCATATTTGTTTCGTATTTTTATAGCGCCTTTCGGGCTATCCGCTGTATCTCCGATCAAGAAGGATGAACCCTTCTAAATCGGAGGATGTCGCTGCTATCCCTGGCGCAATCGCACATACTATTATAACGGCCAAAGTGAACTTTGAATACTTCATTTCCAAGAAAACTTCCATTTCATCCGATGAGGGTTCCAAACATGGTATTCATCCCATCATCAGATTGGCTGTTATAAGCATTACACTTGGACTGGCAACAATGATCCTTTCGGTATCCATTGTCACTGGATTTCAAAATGAAATAAAATCCAAAGTTTTAGGCTTTGCTTCACATGTACAAATAACAAGCCTCAACCTTAATCTTGGCCTTGAAAATAACCCTATTTCTATTGAACAAGACTTTTATCCTAACCTGAAAGATGATCCCGCTATTAGAAACATTCAGGTCTTTGCTCACAAACCTGGCATCATAAAAACTAAAAAATTGGT
>JALEGO010000589.1 GCA_022763165.1 Flavobacteriales bacterium | reverse complement strand
TAATCTATGAAATTTTCAAAGAACTTGCTCAGATGCTAAACATAGCATCTGACATTGAGTAGGTTTGCTGTGGCAAACCACTTAATCGTCAGTATATATTGGCTTGGTCCAGAATTGAAGTGTCTTCGCAGACTCCGCTGCTTCCCCCACTTCCTGCCAGCTGATGAGGCAGTGCAGGTCTTCCGGCTGAAAGCCCTGCGCCCGCCAAAGTGGGTCGAGCGGCTGATAGCCCTCAGGGCGCATTGGATGGTCATCCGGGCGGACCACCGCGCAGAAGGTCAGTGAGGAAAAACCGTGCGAACGGGCGAAGGCTTCCCGCAGTTCAAGGAATTGTTTGCCATAGCCTTTGCCCCGGTATTCCGGCAGCAGCACCGACTCTCCGAAATAAAAAATTTTGGTGATATCCCATCCGGCTTCCAAAAAGGGAGCTTTGATGTTATCGGTCTCTTCCACGAGAGGCAGCCCGGTACTTGCGCCGACCACATTATCACCATCTTTCACCACCACCATGAAGTTTTGCTGAGCCTGCAGAAAAGTATCCACGTAAGCCACTTCATAGGCCATATCGCCATTATAGAGATAGGGGTATTCGCGGAAGACCTGAATACGCAGCCGTGCCAGGTCTTCCACATAGCCCGATGCCTCTCCGCCACTAAGTTGCAGGATTTCAGGCATCTTTTACCGGCGGTTGTTTAGCTCCACTTTGAAGATATGCCCCGGCAGCTGATCCGGGTTGAGCTCCACATAATTCCACTCATTGAACCAGTGGTAAATCTGGCCAGTCAGCAAGTCCGTAACCCGAAGGTTGACATTGCCGGTAACGCCGAGCAGTTCCTTTGGGACTTCCACAAAGCCAGATTGGCGGTAGTCGGTATCGAAATTCACAACGCACCAGATGATGTTGCTTTTGTCCTCGGTGAGCTTTACGTAGCTCATGAGCGATTCGTTGTCGGTGCGGGTAAAGTGAATATTCCAGGTGTCCTGCAGGGCCGGCTGTTCCTTACGGATGTGATTGACCTTAGTGATCAGCTCGGTAAGGCGGTTGCGGTGGTTCCAGTCGTAGTGGCGGGTTTCGTACTTTTCGGAATTCAGGTATTCTTCTTTGCCGTTGGTATTGGGGCTGTGCTCCATGAATTCGTAGGAAGGGCCGTACATGCCATAGTTGGAAGACAGGGTCGCCGCCAGCATAAAGCGTTTCGCAAAGGTGGAAGGCCCGGCGTTCATCAGCTCATAAGCCAGGATATCCGGCGTATTGGGCCAGAAGTTGGGGCGGAAGTACTCCCGGGACTCGGTGCGGGTCAGTTCTGTCATGTATTCTTCCAGTTCACGGCGGGTATTGCGCCAGGTGAAGTAGGTGTACGAATGGTTAAAGCCTACTTTCGCCAGCTCCGCCATAACTTTAGGCCGGGTAAAGGCCTCCGAGAGGAAGATGGTGTCGGGGTATTGTTTTTGTACCTCCGCTATGCACCATTCCCAAAAGCGGAAAGGCTTGGTGTGAGGATTGTCCACCCGGAAAATGCGGATGCCGGCTTCGCACCAGTGGATGACCACGCTCTTGAGCTCTTCCCAGAGATTTTTCCAGTCTTCGGTTTCAAAGTTGATCGGGACGATGTCCTGGTATTTTTTGGGTGGGTTTTCCGCGTAAGCGATGGTCCCGTCCGGGCGCCAGACGAACCACTCCGGGTGTTCCTTGATGTAGGGGTGGTCGGGAGCGCACTGAAAGGCCAGGTCCAGGGCTACTTCTATGCCCATGCCCCGGGCTTTTTCGATCAGTGCTTCGTAGTCTTCCTGCGTGCCCAGCTCCGGATGGATGGCTTTATGGCCGCCCTCGTCGCTGCCGATGGCCCAGGGAGAGCCCGGCTCACCGGGTTGGGCATTGGTGCTGTTGTTTTTGCCTTTGCGGTTGACCTTGCCAATGGGGTGCACCGGTGGCATATAGAGCACATCGAAGCCCATTTCCTGCACACGGGGCAACAGGCGTTCCACATCCTTAAAGGTACCGTGCCGGCCAGGCTCCTGTGCGGTAGAGCGTGGGAACAGCTCGTACCAGGTGCTGAACATTTCCTTTTCCCAGCCTACCCGCACCCGGAGGTTGTGGTCATAGATGGTCTCAAATTGCTTCATTGGGGTAGACTCTACGACCTGCTTGAAGCCAGGGCTGAGTACAAGCTGTACGGCCTCATCGTACTTTCCTTCCTCCTCCAGTTGATCCGCCATTTCCTTTAGGTCTTTGGCTTTAGGCTTTGGATATTGCGCTGCGGCACTGCGGAGGAATTCTGCCCCAATTTTGAGCTCTACCTTCATATCCTGGCCTGCTTCCTGTTTTTTTAGGAAGCCATCGTACCAATGGAGGAGGTGGTCGATCCACCCGGCAACTTTGTAGTGGTATAGGCCTTTCTGTTCCACTTTGAAACTGGCGGCCCACACATCATTTATGCCTTCCTCCATAAAGACCTCTGTCCAGCGTTTTTGGCTCTCGTGGCGGTAGAGGAGCGAAGCGCGGATATGGTCATGCCCGTCACCAAAAATATCGGCGGTGACATCCACCCGTTCGCCCGGTACCCGCTTAATGAAATAGCTGCCGTGGTCTATTTCCGGCTGCACATTTTCGATAACAACTCGGTTTCTCATGTTCGTTTTTTCGCTTAAGAGAGGAAGGTTTTGTATGCAAACAAAAGTAGGGAGAATAATCGTAACTGAAAATTGAAAACCCGCCTTTCCGTCAAATGTAAACAGAAGGTTAATCCAGCCGCTAAAGCGTTAACAACCTGTTCACTCCCGCAATTAAGCTGTATATTTAGAAGTATGATCCATCAGTTCGATTTTAGGAATTTTTTGCCGGCAGCCCTTGTCGTTGTGGCACTGCTCAGTCTCGGTGTGGTGCAGTTTCAATGGGTGAAGTCGGGCATTGTGGTGGAGAAGCAGCTGTTTGACCGGGAGCTGCGCCAATTGCTGGAAGCAACCGGTGTGAGCATTGCTCAGAACCCGGAGGTGGCGCAGGGGCTTCTGGAGCTGCAACGCCTGAGGCGAAAAGGGCAGTCGGTTCCGGATTCACTGCGGTATGGTGTGCGGCTAAAGCTGGAAGGACAGCTGCGGGCAGGCCTGCAAGCACAGCAAAAGCGAATGCCCTTTTCCATTGCCTTGTCGGAATCCATCTGGCACTATCCGCTCCTCGTTGGAGACCGGTTCGACTGGTCGGAGAAGGCCGCGTACCGCACTTATGCTTATCAGATTGAGGGCACACTGGCAGAGGCCTGTGCCTGTCAGCTTTACCTCCATTTGCAACTACGCGATTTTCTGCCCCATCTGTTGGAGCGCCTCTGGCTTTTGCTGGCGCTGACGGTATTAGGAGTGGTGCTGCTCCTCCTTGGGTTTGTCTTGCTGGTGCGTAAAGTGCAGCGGGAACAGCGGTTGGTGGCGGTCAAAAATGATTTTATCAACACTTTGACGCATGAGCTGAAAACGCCGGTCTTTTCCAGCAGTCTACTGCTAAAGTTAGCGGAGCAGTCCTTGAGCGATAGTCAGCCGGAGCAGGTAAAAATGTACCTAGGACGGTTGTCTGCCGAAAACGAGCAGCTGAAAACCCAGATAGAGCAGGTACTGGAATTGGCGAGCCTGGAGCAGCCAGTTTACCAGCTGGAGCGGCGGGCACTGGCAGTTGCGGATTGGCTGCATCAGACCTGTGCTTCCTTTGAGCCGAAAGTCAAGGCCGAAGGCGGAAGCCTGCAGTGGTCCTACACCGGGCTTGATGGTTTCCTAACCGCTGATGCCGGCCATCTGACCAACGCCCTGAGCAACCTCCTCGACAATGCCCTGAAATATGGTGGCCAACCGCCGGTTATTCAGGTGGAAGCCATAAGCGAAGCAAGGGCCTTAACCCTGAAAGTTAAAGATAATGGTAATGGGGTGCCTGAAGCCCGGCAGGCTGATATCTTTCAGAAGTTTGTCCGTCTGCATACGGGAGTTGTACAGGGTTTTGGGCTGGGGCTGAGCTATGTGCAGCAAGTGGTCCGGTTGCATGATGGGCAAGCCGGGATGCACAACCATTCCGAAGGCGGGGCGGTCTTTTGGCTGCACCTGCCCGATTTTGAACCCGGAGAAACTTCTCCACAACCACAACCGAATGGCTAAGATTTTGCTTATCGAAGATCATGATACCCTGGGTTTTGCGCTACAGGCTTATCTGGAGATGAAAGGCTTTGAAGTCCTCTGGTCCAAAGATGGCGACAGCGGCTTGCAGGCCTTTGAAAAACACCCCGTGGACCTTTGTATTGTCGATGTGGGGCTGCCAGGCCGCGATGGTTTTAGCCTGGCCCGGGAGATCCGCCGGCAGTCGCCCGCACAGCCCCTGGTTTTCCTAACCGCCCGCGCCCTGAAGGCCGACCGTCTGAAGGGTTTTGATCTGGGGGCCGATGACTACCTGGTCAAGCCGGTGGATGAGGAAGAGTTGGTAGCACGAATCCGCGCCATCCTTCGGCGGTCGCAGCCGGAGGCACCCAAGGCAAAGACGATTTCCATCGGGCAATACACTTTTGATGTGCAGAATCAGGAGTTGGTTTTCCCTGGGCAGCCGCCTCGCCGCCTCACCGAGCGCGAAGCCCATCTGCTGTTGTTGCTTTGCCAGCAAAAAGGGCAGCTGTTGTCCCGGCAGCAGGTGCTCAAGGAAGTCTGGTCGCAGAACGACTACTTCACCCGCCGCAGCATGGATGTCTTCATTTCCCGCCTGCGCAAATATTTGTCTGCCGACCCAGCCATTGAAATCCGGAATGTTTACGGGAGTGGGTTTGTGCTGGAGGTGGGGTAGGCCTTAGCCTTCCAATACCAGTATGGTGTTCCCCGGAGCCCGAAAAAGCCTATATTTACCGCAACAGAACCGGCATAATTACAATGGAAACAAGAGCGCAAAAAGACCAGGTCTTAAAAGCCCTGGCTACCTTAATTCTAGAACAGGAGGCCGCCATCATCTCGGTCAATGAGCAGGACCTGAAGGCTTACGACGGAGCGGATGAGTCTATGTATGACCGCCTGAAAGTGGGCCCTGATAAGGTAAAAGCCATGGCTGATGCTTGCCTGGAGACGGCGGCTATGGAAGACCCTATAGGCAAATCACTTTATGAATTCAGCCACCCCAATGGCATGCGGGTGGTGAATCAAACGGTGCCTTTTGGCAAAATCCTCATCATCTATGAGTCCCGTCCGGATGTGACCATCGAAGCAGCGGCTACGGCTTTCAAAGCTGGGAATAAAATCTGGCTGAAAGGGGGTAAGGAAGCCCTACGGACTAATACCCTGCTGGCTGAACTTTGGGATCAAGCCCTGAAAGGGCAGGATGTGGATACCGGTTTTGTAAACTACCTGACGCTGGACCGTTCTGCTACTCAGGCCCTCATTAAGAAAAACCCCTACCGCTTTGACCTCATCATCCCACGCGGTGGGGAGCGCCTGATCGCTTTCGTCCGGGAGCACAGCAATATCCCGGTCATCGTGAGCGGACGGGGCAATAACTTCCTTTACGTGGGCCCATCGGCGGACTACGACATGGCATTGACTATCATTAAAAATGGCAAAAGCCGGATCAGCGTGTGCAATGCGTTGGACAAGGTCCTGATTGACCGGGGCTGGCCGGAGCTGGAAGATAAGCTTCAGCGCCTCAGCAGTGCCCTTTCTGAAGCCGGATTGGAAGTCATTGCGGATCAGGATGGTTGGGCAGGCAACAACGATGCTTTGCAAACGGTACCGGAATCGATGTGGTACGAGGAGTTCCTTTCCAACCGCATCGTTCTAAAAGTCGTAGACAGCATGGAGCAAGGCATTATGCTCACGAATCAATACAGCGGCGGGCACAGCGCCACGATTGTCACGGAAGATGCGGCTCAGGCCCGGGCATTTATGGAAGAAGTCGACTGCGCCGCCGTTTATCACAACGCCTCCACCCGCTTCACCGATGGCGGTCAACTTGGGATGGGCGCGGAGATTGCCATCAGTACTCAAAAGCTTCACGCAAGAGGCCCAATCAGTGTGGGGCAACTGGTCTCCAACAAATGGATGGTATACGGAAACGGTCAGATACGGTAGCACGAAGCCATGGAGCAAAAAAAGAAAATCGTCATCAAAGTTGGCACCTCTACACTTACGGGCGGGAGCAACCGTATTTCTTATGCCACTATTGAAAACCTGGCCTGGCAAATCCTTTCCATACGAGAGGCTTACGAGGTCATTCTGGTCTCCTCCGGCGCTATCGCCACGGCCCGGCAGTTTGCGGAAATCCATCAGGCCGGTACGGCACAGATTGACTCCAAGCAAGCCCTGGCTGCCATTGGCCAGCCCAAGCTTATACGGATATTCGATGAGGTCTTCGGCAGTTTGGGGCTGCAGGTTGCCCAATGCCTGCTCACTTACCGCGATTTTGACAACGATACTGCCCGGGAAAACGTCCGGAACACTTTGCACAAGCTGTTGGAGTTCGGTTACATCCCCATCATCAACGAAAACGACACCGTTGCCGTAGACGAGATTATCTTCGGCGACAACGACAAGCTCTCTGCCTACGTCGCCATCATCAGCGAAGCGGACCTACTCATGCTGGTCACTGATATTGACGGCATCTACACCCAAAACCCCCACCTTCACCCCGAGGCTGAGCTCATCGAGCACGTCACCGATACCGAGTCCGTCAAGTCCTTCATCCAAGAGCGCGAAAATGGCCTGGGCACCGGCGGCATGACGTCCAAGATATACGCTGCTGAGCTATGCTTGCGCCATGGCCTGGAGATGCGGATTGTGAATGGAAGTCGCCCGGGTTTTATCACGGGGGCGCTGGAGGGGAGGTTTCGGCATACGCGGTTTGGGGGGTGAGGGGTTATTTCCCGATACAAAAAGTAAAGTAGTACTGTATATCAGTTAGTTATGGTTATTGGGCAACAAATAGGCAACAATAAACTATAAATAAGAGATAATAAAAGCAAGTAAATGTAGGGAGATTAGAACGAATTGATAAGCGAATATAAACCTTTTTTCTTTGTTTTAGCCCTCAAATTAAGTGCTTGGTACTTTGGTAACTCTTCGCAGAATACATTGTTGTATGGCTTTGCATAACCTCTTCTGACCATTATTTCATTAAGCGTTTTGCCATTTGGCAAAATTATATAAGCTAATGTTCTTCCAAAAGCATCTGTAAGATTTGATTGTTCTTGAATTATAGTAACGCTTGTTTGTGGTTTGGCTTTTTTTAGTAAAAACTTCATTGACTTGTAACCCAGTTCAATTAAATATGTGCCTGAGATATTCACTTCTCTTTCATCTTGCTTTAATTTTCTGCATAGTTTAATCTCTGGAGCATCAATACCTAATAGCCTAACTTCTTCTTCATCATTTGTGAAAATATTTTTTACGATTAGTCCGTCTCCATCCAAAACTTTAACCACTTCATAGTGTGTTCTTATCCTTGTTTGTTTATTAGCACTTGTTTGCATTTGTTTACGTTTATTAACGAATTGATATTCAATATGTTAGGTTTATCTTTGTAATAGTAAGAATTATTATTAACATTTAAAAATTTAAAGAAATGGCAAGACAGAAAGGTCCCCTAAAATATGTCGGTACTCTTGGAGATATTAGACATTTTAAAATTAAAGGAAATGAAGGTTATTTTGCAGGTTTGACTGGTGGTCCAACTGCTGAACAAATTGCAACTGATCCCGCATTCCAAAGAACTCGTGAAAATATGAACGAATTTGGTGGTTGTGCTATGGCAGGTAAATCCGTTAGAGTTGGATTAGCAAGTCTAATGAAAAATATGGCAGATAGTCAAGTGACTGGAAGATTGACTGCTATAATGAAGAAAATCAATTTAGAAGATGGTTCAGAAGCCAGAGGTAAACGAGCTGTGTTGATTTCGACAGTGCCAAACTATTTGAAAGGATTTGACTTTAACAGATTCACTTCTTTCAATGGTGCTTTTAATGCTCCGTTCACAATTACTCCTGCTGGTTCTCGTGATAGTTCAACTTTGGATGTTCCCGCATTCAATCCGTTGAATTACTTAAACATACCAGCCGGTGCAACTCATTTTAGAATTATCAATGCTATTTCAGTATTGTCTGATTATGAGTTTAACACTACTACAAAGGTTTATGAGCCTAAAGAAGCAAGTTTGAACGAATTAAAAGATGTTCAGTATTCTGCCTATTTACCTGTTGATTCAGTTACTGCATTAATTTCATTGGTTGCTACATTACCAGGTTCTCCAACTATGACAACTGATGTAAGTGTTTTAAACTCTATCGGTATTGAGTTTTATCAAGAAGTAGGTTCAAACTACTATGTGTTTGCACAAGGTAACGCCTTAAAGATTTCCGAAATATTCTAAGATGCCATTTTAGAGATTTATGGAATTAGAAGAAAGCCTGCTCATTTGAGTAGGCTTTTCTTTTTGGCACTTTGTAGGGTTTGCATTTTTTTATTAAGACGGTGCAATCTTATTGGGCTAAAATATGCCTTATACAGTACTCAAATATGAGTAGCCCTAGGAATACCTCTTTTTAGAAATATAGCGATAGAAAACCGCCCTACGTGCATCATCAATTAGTTTTAGGTTGAGTTTATAAACCTTTTCTTGTTCTTCTAAAAGTTGTAAGGCTTTGACTGACTTTTTGAAAATAGAAATATCATTATTTGCCTGTTCAAATCCGTTCAAAATGCCTTGTTTAAGGTCATTTTTTGTGATGAACGGAATAACTGAACCTTTTAAATAGTAATGAAAGGATTTTGCACGCCATAGCCCAAAACATAGCCAATATAACTGCTCTTTAGCTTCCTCTGTGGGTGCTATCAAAATAAAGCAATTCGGGCAAGGTTGTTTAAGTGGCTTTCCGCTGTTCATCCCTTTGTTCAAAATGTAGAAATGTGGCTTTTCAGTTTCGGCTGCTGGTCTGTAAGTTTTGAGAGTGAATTTTGTCATTTTCCGAGAATTTTAGTTGGCTTCCGAAATCCCCTTCACAAAATTTTTTGACAAAGAAAAAAACGAAAAAAAAAGAAAGCCATCTCATCAGGTGGTGGAGATTGGACAAGCAAGTTTTTTGGGAAAAATACTACCCGATAGGGTGGAGATTTTTTTCAAAACCCGTAGGGCTTGAACTTGAAGGGCCAATTGTAACCACCTACATTTGCTATCTTTTTTATTCTTTTGGCATAACATTTTTTACTTACTCTCTTATTTGTAAAATGCTTATTTGGTTGTTCAATTCCTTTGGGGAAATATGACCAGAAAAAAAATAAACTATACCTATTCTAAAAGCGTGGGCTGGTGTGTGGCAAGTGTAGCGATTGAAAGAAACGGAACTAAATGCGGTGGGATGGAATGAAGTAATACTGTATGCATTGCAGGGTTGCAGACTTTGCAAACTTTACAATTTACTGCAAAGTTGTTGTGCGGTGGGCTTGCATACGGATTGCGTAATGGAATAGTGTGTCGCTTAGTGGAGTGTAGAGAATGAGCTACTCTTGCTTGCATTATTAGGTGTTAGTGGGTATATGCAATGAAAGAATGTAGGCACGAAATGAGAGAATGAAATGTACCTACTATAAACCGACATTAACTCATAGTTTATTTTTTTTCTGACCGCTGAAAAGGGTGGTTGGGGAATTGTGGTCTTTCGGTTGGTGAAGTAGGTTTAAAGCGTTGGCAATGAGCGGATACTTAACATAATGTTATTATAGGACATAGGCTTTAGCCCGTAATGCAATGAAGCCCTTGTGGTATGTACTATAATGCCACATTATGTTAATGTAGCTTTGGGTTGTTATTTTCTGGCACAAGTTGCACAGAGCGGTACTTTGGAGTGCATACGCCTTTTTGCTTTTGTGTGGTGGCATAGCTCTTTACTACCGAAGGAACGAGGATATTAATGGGCTATAATTAGCGTTGGATTGCAAAAAGTGTGACAGAAAATAACAACTGTAGCGTTGGAAGAGCGGAAGCCTATAAAAAGACAGAGGAGTTATGAGGCACGAATAACGTTGGATTTTTATAGGCTGGGGAAAGAAACCTACGGAACCAACCGTTATTAAAGTCGTGCCTGTGGCACACCTTATTATTTATCCGTAATAAAAACCAAAGATTATTTTTACCGAAGTCAGGTAGTTTATCACCTTCAAAATGAGGAAATATTTGAGCTACCTTTTCAAGGTATTTTATGGCTACTGGTAAGTTTTGTTGCTTTACGGATTTCCAATACATTCTGCTGAATTAACATATTTGGCTAATGAGTTTACTTACATTATTGGTATTATCATTTGACTTTATTAACTAACAAATGTTATTACCTATATACTTTTGAAAATTGAAATGTCATTAACTATACACAAAGATAATAAATGTTAGGCAAATTAAATAAAGGACTACTCTTCCTGAGTGTTGCAGGAAGTGGGTGATTGTAGTAAGTAAGGTACGAGCGAACGAAAAGAACCTACTGGAAGCAAATGGGGAGTTATGACAATGAATTAATTATTTCTTTTGCTGTAATTTTTGCAGTTTTACCAACGCCATAAATGGTTGCTGAAGCAAAACCTGTCCAATTACCATAACCCACTAGCCATAAATTTGACTCTTTAACTGCTCGCGTATTTTTTGTTATTACTTTATCATTTTCAATAATATTTAATTTTTTTAAATGGTTCAAATAAGGTCTAAAACCAGTACACCATATAATGGCATCAAAAGCTTCTTTTTTTCCATCTTGCCAAATTACACCGTTTTTATAAAATGAGGAAAATGGACGATGATCTTTAAATACGTTACGTGCTAATCCATCTTTCACACTTTCAACTTGTACAATATCACTCAAAGAAACTTGTAAAGTATTTGAAGTATTCTTTTTCTTAAGATACTTTTCATTAGCTTGATTAAACAAGTAACGACCGTCAATTTCTTCTGGTAGAAACGTAGGTTTATCTAGTGTTACCCACTTTGTATAAGCTACTTTAGAAACTTCTGCTAAAATTTGAGCACCAGAATTACCCCCACCAACAACAACTACTCTTTTGTTTCTGAAAGGTGAACTATTTTTATAAGCACTAGAGTGTATTTGCATACCTAAAAATTCATCAATTTTAGGATATATAGGAATAAAAGGTGAACGAGCTGTACCTGTAGCACTTACAACAGTTTTACTAATAAATACTCCTTGATTGGTTTTTAATTTAAATAATTCTCCTTCTTTAACAACTTCTTCAACAAATGTACTTCGTTGTATTGGGAAATTATATCGTTTTTCGTAATTGGACAAATAACTCAAATATTCTTCCTTTGTAGGATATTCTTGTTTAGTTGTAGGCATTTGCCAACCAGAAAGTGAGCTATATTGAGAAGGTGAAAATAATTTTAAACTATCCCAAGTATGTAACCAAGAACCACCGGAATTACCTTCTGCATCTAGAATTAAATAATTTAGTTTACTTCTTTTTAAAAAATAAGCAACGGACAAGCCTGCCTGCCCGCCACCTATTATTATACAATCAAATATTTTATTAGGTATTGCCATAATAAGCCCTTACTTAATTTCTTTAATTACTTTATAAGGGGTTTTGTTAATGGCTTCTTTTACTTCTTTATCGGTAGATTTTGTACTATCGTACCAAACGGTTATTTGACCTTTTTTAGTGTTAGAAACAGCTTTAATAAAACCTTTAACGTTTTTCTTTAATGAATATTCTACAATTCCTGTACAACAAGATTGGGTGAATTTTTCTAATTGATACGTTTTTTAACAGTATCAGAGATAACAATGTTTCCTTCAATTTTCTGATGAATATTTGTATCGTTATTATGGGTAAAAGCTAAAATATTTGTAGCAAATACTAGTGTTAATATAAGAGATGTTATTGATTTCATAATTATTAAATTTTTAAATATATGGTAGAATTAATATGATTAATGTTATAATGGCAACGCACCATAAAAACGTTTTTGATTGTAGAAATGATAATGATTTCTTTTGTTTAGTATCTAGTTTACTTATTGTCTCTTGACTTTCTATGGTGCAGCAAGCTTGTTCTTTTTTAGGAAAATATGCTCTATATAAATTGTAAGAAACTGCTATTAAACTGAATGCTATAAGATACGGTTTTATTGTTGCTAGCCATACCAATTGAGAAACAATTGCTCCTAACATTCCTGCAAAAGCCATTAATGGACCAACACAACAAGTGCAAGCGACTAATGCTACAAATACAGCACTTATGGATGATAAAACTGATTTCAAAAATCAAAATAATAAATTAAAAACATAACCAGAAATAATCATTCCTAACCCGATAACCGAAAAGAAAGCAATGATTAATTTTTTCTGCATTACTTTTTTTAAGAGTAAAGCTTCGGGAAGTGATAAACCAATAGACCCCATCATAAAGGCAATAGCCGTACCTAATGGTACACCTTTATCCACCAAAGCCTCTACCACTGGTAAGACACCTACAGCATCTATATAAAGTGGTATTCCCATAATGACAGCAATAGGAACTGCAAAAGGGTTGGATTTAGAAATGTATGTCTCAAAAAAGGATTGAGGCACATAACCGTGAATAAAAGAACCTATTCCAATACCAATAAAGATATATGGCACTAATTTTTTTAATGTACTTAAGGCTTCTTTATGTATTTCTGGAAACTTCTGTTTTAAAGACCTTTTATCTTCAATAGTTTTTTCAGTTTTAGAATGCAATTGTTTTAACCATTCTGCTATATGAGCTGACATTCCCATTTTATCAAGAATAATCCCACCTATAACACCTAAAACAATACCCGATAAAATATAAATTAAAGTAACCTTCCAACCATAAGACACCCAAAATAGTACAATAGCGATTTCGTTTACTAAAGGTGAGGTGATTAAGAAAGATAATGCGATACCTAACGGAATTCTAGCTTGCATCATTCCTACAAATAAAGGAATTGATGAGCACGAACAAAAAGGGGTAATAGCTCCCAACAAAGAGGCTAATATGTTCCCTAAACCTGATTTTTTATTACGCTCTAAATAGTCACGTATTTTACCCATTGGTAAATAACTGGTTATGATACCCATAACGTAGGTTACTATCACAACCAAAAAAGCTATTAAAATAAACGTGGCAATAAAGTATTGAAGGGCTGTTGCAAACAGCCCTGATTGGTCTAAACCTAATAATTCAAACACTATATAGTCTGAAAAACTAGATAATAATTCTGTCAACTTCTCCATATTATGCTGCTTTTAGTGCTGCAAGAAGTTCTGCATCAGAATTAAATGATTTATAAGCGTGAACCTTACCGTTAATTACTAATGAAGGAAAAGACATTGTACCATAGACCATAGTGTCTTGCATTTCTGACAGTTCCTCAATAGTAATTGACAGATTGTTTTCTTGTGCTAATTTTTCTAATTGTTCCTTAATAGGGGAACCTTTTGCACAACAAGAAGAGTGTAAAATTTTAACTTCAGTGTTCATAATAAATGTTTTTAATGATTAAACTTTATTACGAAGTCTGAAATCTTTTAAAAAAGACACATTTTTAGGAACAAAAAAAAGTATTTTTTGAGAGGTTACTTATAACCAACTATGTATCAATGGTTAATTAGTTATTTTTTTTTCTATTTCTTGTAATGGTGTACAGTGAGGTTTTATTGTGCACGACGAAAAATTACCTGATTTGTCATATTGAATATCACAACATTCTATAAATAGGGATTTTAATTTTTCTCTACCTCGCTGTATTCTCATTTTAGTTGCGGATAAACCAAGGTTAAGTTGTAGAGCAATCTCTTTTTGAGGAATGTTTTCAATATCGCTTAGATGTAATGGCTTCGCATATTTTTCTGGCAGCAAACCAATCATAGGGATGATAAAATCTGATTCTAAAATGGTAGAAATATTTTCACTGGAAATACTATGTTCTTTCCAATCTTCATTAAAATTAAATTCAATTTTGTTTTTATTATAATAGTCCTTATAATAGTCCGCAATGGTATTGCGAGTTACTTGAAACAACCAAGCTTTGATATTATTAACTTCTATGTTTTTTTTATGAGACTCTACCAATTTGAGCATCACCTCTTGAACAATATCTTCAGCAAGGTTTATATCGTTTGTTTTCTTTATGATATAAGCTTTCAAGAATTCATAAAATTCTTGTACTACCTCATTGATATTACAACATTCCTTATTTTTTGTTTTAAGTGAATCCATATATTCTATATCAAAGATAAAAAATATCCTATAAGTGAACCACCAATTACAATAAAAGCACTATTTATTTTCTTAAAGACGAAAACAGCTATTAGACTTATAGCGGCAATCAGAATTGTTCTCCAATCAGTCAACGTTTCTTTTCCCATTTCTACACAAACTGCTACGATAACAGCAACTGCTGCAATATTTACCGCATCTAAAAATGCCGAAAATATTTTTGATTTTCGCATTTTTGGAACAAATGGATTTAATATAGAAACAAAGATAAATGATGGAAGAAATATACCAACGGTTGCTGCAATCGCCCCCCAAAAACCGCCTAATTGCCACCCGATAAATGTAGCGGTTGATAAAACTGGGCCAGGTGTAAATTGACCAACAGCCACAGCGTCTATCAATTCTTGACGAGTCAATGTACCTGTAGAAACCAATTCAGCATCTAAAAATGCAAATAATACATAGCCACTACCATAAAGCAAAGCACCTACTTTAAAGAACGTCCATAGAATCTTTAGAGTACTCGGTGTTATAACTACTTGTAATAAAAGAAATGGAGTAAAACTATTTAATGTGTTTTTTGAATTTCTAACAAAGTATAGAATTAAACCTAAAAGACCACAAGCAAACAACGCCAAAATTTCGTGGACACCAAGCAAACAAGCAATCAATGTCAATGCTCCTAAAATACCGAGTTCTACATTTTTGAGTGCTTTTTTTCCAAGTCGGTAAACTGCTCCAAGAATAATGGCAATTACCGCTGGTTTTATTCCATAAATGAAAGGTTCAACTTTTGGAAGTTGTCCGTATTGTTGATATAACCACGCAAAAATCATTGTAATAACAACAGCTGGAAAAACAAAACTAGCACCTGCTACAATCAAGCCTTTCCAACCTGCTCTTTCGTGACCGCAATGCATTGTCATTTCGGTAGAATTAGGTCCTGGAATTAAATTTGTTGCTCCAACTAAATCAAGAAAATGTTGATGACTCATCCATTTTCTTTTTTTAACGACTTCATCTTCCATCATTGCAATATGGGCGGCAGGACCGCCAAAAGCAATGCTTCCTAATTTAAAAAAAAGTTTTGCTACTTCTTTTAAGTTTTTCTTACTATCCATTCTTTTGAAATTGGTTTGATTAATAGACTAAACATAAAACCTATTAAAATTGAAGTTACTATATCAGAGACATAATGAGCACCTAATACCATTCTAGAATAGGCTACTAAAAGAGCCCAAATAAAAATAAGTATCACATAGTATTTTTTTAATGAAAAGAATACCAAGCTAAATGCTAAGGTAAAAGCAATTGAAGTGTGACCTGATGGAAATGAAAAGGTACTTGTTTCATACAATTGAATGATGGCAGGATGTACTACAAATGGACGTGGCCGCTTTACAATATATTTTAAAATTAAACTGAATGTTGAGGAAGCTATAAATATTAATAAAAGGCTGTAGTACTTTATTTGGAATGACTTTACTTTATTTTTAATATAAAATAGACCAATAAAACCTAATATCATAATTGAAATAATGAAGGTATATGAAGAAATCCAATAAAATAATGGATCTAAAAAAACGATTCTATTTGCTTGAATCCATCTTAAAAATTCATAATCGATTTGTAAAAAGAAATTCATTTGGTTTTGTACATATTTTTATCTATCGACCAATTCCCACCGCCCTTAATAATTAAAAATAGACTTCCCCAAAGCATTGCCCAATCAGTTCGACTTCCGTGCATCATTATCCAAAATCCATCATTGGCTAAAATGTCTGATTTTGTTGTAACAATGGCAACCAACATAATTACGAGTGTTAAAACACTTGCCAATCGGGTAAGCAAGCCAAGTAAAATCAACGTGCCACAAACAATTTCAAACGTGCCGACAAATGCACCGAGAAATTCTGGTGATGGAAGTCCGATTTTTTCAAATCGTCCTGCACCCCGAATGGCAGGAAATAGAAATTTTTGAATACCTTCCGATAGAAAAACAGCACCAACCATTAAGCGAATAATGATGGTTGTTTTTGATATATCAGTACTAATTGTTTTTTTAAACATTTTAAGCAATTTTTTTTATCAATATGGGATTATACGTTTTATAAATTCGAGCTACTATCCAAGCTATTGGTATACTTAAAATCGCTGGAACTATTATGTCGGATGGATAATGAACACCAAGATAAACTCTACTAAGGCTTACAAAGATTGCCCAAGGAATAAGCACGTATGGTATCCATTTTAATTTCTCATTAGTCACTAATGTCAAGTAAAATGCTAATGAAAATACATTGGCTGCGTGAGAAGAAATAAAACCGAACTTACCACCTCTATAATCATTTACTAAATGAAGTTTACCTATCAAATAAGGACTATGGCTTGGTCGCAATCTTTCGAAAAATGGTTTAAATATGCCTGAAGCTAATTGGTCACTTATTGTTATCAGTAATGCTATTAACAGAATCATCAATATTGCGTCCCTTTTATATTTCCATATTAACAGAAATGACAATATCATATAAAATGGCAGCCAAGTGAATGTACCTGTTGCAAACCACATTACAGCATCCCAAAATAGATTGTGATTACCATTCAGCCATAATAGAATTTCAATATCTATCTGATTAATAAATTCTATCATTATTTTCTAATTGGTGATTGTCTATAAAGCGGTTTTTTTATAGTAAAGCTTGGCACTTTTTCCATTGCGTGGCAACTAATGCAGTTATTGGTGAAGATTTGGAAATTTTTGTTGAATACAAGGGTATCTCTTTTTTCGAGTGCTTTTTCCATTTCTGGAATTGCAACGGTTAAGAAATGTTCTGCTGATTTTGCACGTTTGGGTCTTCTTTTCAAGCCGTCCTCAATCGCTTTTCTGATTTTTTCAATTTGGTAATCAGCATATTCCCAATTTTCATCTTGTCCTGCCCAATACAGTTCTTGATAGCGGTATCCTGTTTCTACCATTGCCATATCAAAACCCCTAAATTGGTTTTCGATGGTTTCAATTTTTTCTTGTTCTGTACCTTTTATCCAATTTCCTTCTACTATTTGTTGTTGTTTTTCTCCACAAGAAGAAAGTAGAAATGCTGTGAGAATATATATTAGCCATTTCATATGTTGTGATTTAATTATAGTGTAAAATTATACAACACAAGACTAACAATATGGTCTATTTGAAAAACGTATGGTACTTAATCATTTGCTTTACGAAAAGCAATTGGGGTATCACCTACGTTTCGTTTAAAGTATTTAGTGAAATGAGAATTATCTTTAAAGTCAAGTTTGCCTGCAATTTCACTAACCGTTAAGTCAGTATAAAGCAAAAGGCGTTTAGCTTCGTTAATAATATAATTGGAAATTACCTCTGCAGAAGATTGACCTGATTCTTTTCTGCATATAGCATTTAAGTTTTGTGGAGTGGTATTTAGTAATTTTGCATAATGACTTACCTTGTTTGTAAGTTCATTTTCGTTACTTAAAAGCAAAATAAGTTCTTGATAGATTGAGCTACATTTTATTTTAGGACTACTTACAATTTTCGATTCAAGAAACTTTGCTAACAGAGCTTTTAACAATCCTTCTATAACTTGATGGTTTTTAATTTTTGCACTTTCATATTCCTTTAATAATATATTTGACATATCAATTACTGTGGTATTATTAGGAAATAGACAAGTTAAGGCACTCAGTTCTGAAATTAGCTTTTTAATATCTTTATCTATACAGTTGTCAATAAAGTTTTTTTTAATAATTAAAACAAACCCTTCAGGTTCTGTTTTGATGTCCCAAAAATGAACCTGTTCTTTACGTATATTGAATACTACAGGTGGTTGAATTTTGTATTCTATTGTGTCAATTGTATGTGAACCAGATCCTTTGGTTAAAAAAATGATTTCGAAATAACTGTTATGTTTGTGGGGTGATGTTTTTCTAATATGCTTCTTAAATTTTGCAATTTTAAAAAGGGAAACATCTTTAGCCTTATTTTGTATTTGAATATCCATCTTTATTTACTACAAAAACCAAAGGTTATTTTTACCGAAGTCAGGTAGTTTATCTCCTTCAAAATGAGGGAATATTTGAGCTACCATTTCTGGGTATTTTATGGTTACTGGTAAGTTTTGTTGTTTTACAGATTTCCAATACATTCTGCTGAATTGATATACTTGGTCTATCAACTCTTTTACAATTGCTATATCCTCAAAATAGTCTTGTTCTGTACAATATAGACTTAGTTTTACAGGGAACGGATGGTCTTTTGCAAAACCGTTACTACTGTATTTGGCATTGTTGAATAACAAATATTTTAGATGTGCAATTTCTATGATTGTACCACTTAAAGGCATTAAGGCATCATCATTGGTATCAAACGCTACATAGTCGCTTGATTCTGTTTTATTGATAGTTACTATAACTATTGGAATATCTAATTTTAATCTACCTAAAGTTTTTTGAATTGGGTCTATTTCATCTTTGCTTATTGGCTTATAGTAGTGAATGATTAGCCTTTCTGCTTTGTTATCATTATCCACAACAAATTTTAAAATCTGTTTTCCTATTGCTCCAGCTATTAAGTCAAATTCATTATCTCTAAAACAATCAAATCCTTTAAACTCTCCTTTGTTGTTAAAACAGAATGCACTACCCACAAAACGAGTATTGGTTTCCATTGATTTAAACGCACCTACACCCACAATTAATTCCTGTTTGAGTTCTCTATCTAAACGCCAAGGAATACCGTCTATTTTAGCCAATAATGCAGGCGTGATATTCTCTAAGAATGCACCAAAATAGGCGTTATTGATACTCTCTTTGTAAATTACTTGTGAGGTTATTTCGTGCTTTAAAAGCTCTTCTTTTACTTGATAATATAGATGTTTATTATCCTCATCTTCTTTATGAATTGGACTTACGTAAACAGCTACATACCTTGTATTTGGTTGCTTCTCTAAATTGATTAGATGATGTTTGATTTCTTTGATTGCAGTATCTGGACTTTCAAAAGCTAAACTGGTATCGCTATCCATATAAAATGGCTGACGAATATGTTTTTTTAGCGGTGGAAAGAACGATTTATATCCTTTTTCAAAATAGTTATATAATTTAACCACATAGTCTGCTCTATCAGGTTTATGGTATATAAAAAAGAACCTTACATTATCGTGTGGACTTGATTTATAAGGACCAGGATTTTTCATTCCTGCTTTTGGGTCTATACCTACGCCATCATAAAACCTTAAATTGTTTGAGTGATAATGTGTTTGCAGTACTTCATCTTCTGGAATATTAAAAAATCCATTTTCATCTAATGGTAGTATGGCTCTAAATTCATCTGTATTTAGATAGTTGTTGTAAAAAGTGGTTATGTGATTAAAGTAAGGCTTGTATCTATTGCCTTTTCTTGGTACAGTATGCGGTATTTCTAAATGATTTTTAAGCGGTATATTGAGTAATGGATATACTTGGTCTAAATGTTGTTTTGCATCTTCTGTAAGGTACTTAAAACGTTGTATTTCTTTGTTGTAAACTACTGTTTTGAAATATTCCGTAGGAATATTGATTTCATCAATACTTGTGGTAGCAACTTTAGAAGTGCTATCATAAGATAAAAGCAATGCAGGACTTTTAGTTAAGCCTGAAAATTCAATTTTTAGGGTGTATTTGTTATAGCTGTTGTATTTGGTTGTTGATGCTTTAGCATCTAATAACCATATTTCTATATTGCCTACATAATTGAATTGTATTGCATCTGCAATAGCATTGAAATACTGATATATCAAACGTGTATAAAGGTGCTTTGCAAACTTGGTACTGCTGTATAAATCTACTTTTGTTTTGAGTATGCAATCTTCTGTATCTTCAAAATTGGTATAGTAGAATTTATGTTTTACAACTTCTTCTTTTTGATTATCCCATAACTCATTGGGAAGCTCGGTTCTGTGTATAGGGAAATAACCTTCTTTTTTCTCGGTATAAAATCCAAACTCCTTCTGAATAGAAGGGTGTTTGAATGGGATGATATTTATAGTAAGGTTTTTCATAAGCTAATCATTTAGAATATTTTGGCAAGCTCAAAAGATGATTGAATCTAAAAATTATGTAATTGCAAAATGCTTTATACTTACCAGCTTTTTTATCTATATAAATTTGACGCTCGGTTTCAATAATTTGCTTAGTCCAAGTACCTTTTGGATGTTTTCTTTTTAATTTTTCTTTGGCTTCAAGCCAAAAAAAACCTCTTAACTCTTTTAAAT
>JALEGO010000588.1 GCA_022763165.1 Flavobacteriales bacterium | reverse complement strand
TTCACTTCATCCCAGCTGATTTCAAGCCGTTTACGATCATGTGTGACAAGAGTTGAGTTGATGTAGCGCACTTTTTCAGATAGCTCCCACATGGTTTTAGATGACAGCGCACCATCGTAAATCCCAGCACCTCCAAGCTTACCCTTTTCTATTAATGCCACTTTCTTGCCAAAGTCTATGGCTCTCATGGCTGCTGCATAACCTGCTGGGCCACCTCCTATAATACAAACGTCAAATTGTACCTCCATTAATCAAATATATTCATTAGATACTAATCTAAAAGCCATATATCCTGCATCTCTATAAATATTTTTGATAAAATGATTTCAAGCGATGAGGAGAACAACCGAAACTGTACATCGTAAAAGTCACTAGATTAATGAAATTGACCTTGGTGTAGCTATTGTTACTGTACTTCCTATCCGAAATGACCATGTTTTTCGGAATCACTTTAAATCTGGACTTCTTTTTGGCCTTTCTTATTAAATCATACTCCTCCATAATGACATAGGTTTCATCAAAACCTTCTATCTCTTCAAACATACTTTTTGTAATGAAAATCCCTTGATCTCCACCTCTAAAACAGTTTAAATCAAAGCGAGTAAGCCAAGAGTTGAATTGCAGAGCCTTGTTTTCCGAATCAATTTTCGATCTGTAGCTGCCTATAAAGAATCCCGAACTTACTGCTCCCTGCAAATCACCAATAAAAGACTTGGGAGGAATACAATCTGCATGTACGAAAAAAAGAATATCATTTTGAGCTTTCTCTGCACCCAAGTTCATTTGACTAGCTCTTGAAGTCAATTGAGATATGTAGAATTGAACATTATGATTTCTGGCAATAACGGAAGTTCTATCAGTACTGCCACCGTCAACAACTATGATTTCATGTCCCTCATCACCAACCACAAGTAATAAATGATCAAGCAGCCGTTCAATATAAGCTTCCTCATTCAATACGGGAATGATAATAGAAATCAACTTCATTTACGGAAAAATAATCAAAATCAGCCTGCTATTAGTCCGCGGACCGACATAGTTTTCAAAGTTAACTATGGACATTGTAATTTTCTTTTTTTTTTGTTGTAAACTTGAACCTTGAAGATTTGCATCTTAATATTAAACCTATGTTTGGCTTTGAGCCTATCAGCTCAAACCGGCTTGGACCTATCCTGCCAGTTGCTAGAAAACGTTAGAGACCAAAAACCTGTTCAAGAACAAATTTCCAAGCTAGCACAACTGGATAAAAAGAAACTAGCAAAAGAACTTGACACCGATAATAAGAAAAAAGCATTTTGGATCAATGTTTATAACGCTTTCGTCCAAATATATCTAAATGAATCACCCGATTTATTTGAGGACAGAGGAGCTTTTTTTGGAAAGGAACGAACAACAATAGCTGGTAAAGAACTCAGCTTTGATGATATTGAACATGGTATAATCCGAGGTTCTAAAGTAAAATTGTCACTTGGCTTGATGGGAAAATTGTTTGTGAATGAATATGAAAAAAAATTCAGGGTCGATAGCACCGATGGCCGAGTACATTTCATACTGAATTGTGGTGCAAAAAGTTGTCCATATATTGCGGTTTTATACCCGGATAGAGTTGAAGAGCAACTCACCAAAGCAGCTAAAGAATATTTAAAGGAAAAAACTAGGATTGAAGATAATCAATGCTACACTACTACACTTATAAGCTGGTTTCGAGGAGATTTTGGAGGTTTAGATGGTGCTTTAGATTATCTCAAACAACTTAATGTCATTCCGAAAGACTACAAGGGCAATTTAGAATTTGACAAGTATGACTGGACGCTGGAACTTGGCAATTTCAAGGAACTCTAACTTGTTAAAGATCTTCCTAAGTGACACTTGCACTCGCTAAATGAAAACCGTATCTTTTAGAGATTTCAAGGATATATGTAATAAAGTCATAAATTTGGAAGACAAATGAAAACAGAAAGGATACATCTTTTTATTTCACTTCTTTTTCTATTTCTCATGTATCTGCCCAGCCATGCTCAAAAATCCAAACAATGGGTCAAAATGGCTGATGAAGCGTTCGAGGAAAAGGACTTCTATGGAGCGTCATTATATTATGAGAAAGCTCTGTCTATTGACACAGGGAATCTTGACTTGAAGTATAAAATAGCAGAATCATATCGTGGGTACAACCAATATCAAAAAGCTGAAAACCAATACAATTTGGTAATCTCAAATGATATTGAAGAAAAATATCCGCTGGCCTTATTTTGGTTGGCAATGATGCAAAAATCCAACGAAAAGTATGACATTGCAAGTGAAAATTTCACAACCTTCTACAAATCATACAGAGACCGATCCTCTTACTATTCTCGAAAGTCAAAACATGAAATCAAATCTTGTAAGTTCGCTACAAGGATAACTGCGGATACAATCGAAATCGATGTACACAATCTCGGGGATTTTTTGAACAGCAATGAATCTGAGTTCAACAGTGTCCTCTTAGATGATAGTACACTTTACTTTACCGCTCTGATTTCCGAAAATGAAAATAGTGGAATGATTCGAAAAGCTGGTGAACCCTATAAAATCAAGTTGTTTGAAGCTAAGAAAAAAAATGACAAATGGAATTTGGAAGGGGAATTGAATGCAAAAATCAATAATGTCGGATATCACAATGGAAATGGAACTTTCAGTCCAGACCGCAAACAATTTTTCTTTTCAAGATGTGACGATGCATTCAATTGTCTGATTTACAAATCAGAATGGAAAAACAATGAATGGTCGGAACCTCAAATCTTAGACAATGAGGTGAACCTTGATGGCTCAAACAGTACACAGCCTCATTATGCCAAAGTAGGTTCAAAAGAGGCTCTATTCTTTGTCTCAGACCGAGCTAGAGGAAAAGGAAAGCTCGACATTTGGTATTCCGAAATTACTCGAAAAAAAGGGAAGGTGATTTACAAGCGTCCAAAAAATGCAGGATCCAAAATCAATACTAAAGACAATGAAATTTCTCCTTTTTACAATGACTCAACGAAACAATTATATTTCTCTTCTACCTGGCATTATGGACTTGGGGGTTTCGATATATTCAAGAGTCCCATGCCCACATTAAGGAGTGCTGGAACACCTGAAAACATTGGTTATCCTTTTAACACAGCCTCTAATGACATGTTTTACTCTATTGACAAAGAAAACAAAAAGGGCTTTCTCACTTCCAACAGAAAGGGCTCATACGCGATTAAAGGTGAATCTTGTTGTAATGATATTTACGAATTCGAGTATTTCGAAGAGCCCATTGATACAACAGACACATCTATGTACGCATCTTTAGAAAAACTCAACGACTACCTTCCCGTTACACTATATTTTCACAATGATGAGCCAAACCCTAAAACACGAGACACACTTACAAAATATAACTACTTAGAGACTTTTGAAGCATATTACGATATGATTGATAAATATAAATCGGAATATGCAAAAGGTTTGGGAGAAGAGGCTGCCCAAAAAGCAGAACAGGATATCGAAGATTTCTTTACCGACTACGCGGAAAAAGGCGTCAGCGATTTGAAAATATTCTCTCGTCTGCTTTTGAAAGAACTTAAAAAAGGACAGAATATAACTTTAACGGTTAAGGGCTATGCCAGTCCCCTGGCGAAATCTGATTACAACGTTAACCTGACGCTTAGAAGAATTTCCAGCATGATCAACTACCTGAATGAGCATGAGCAAGGCGTGTTCAAACCATATATCAATAAAACAGCTGAAAATGGAGGTACATTGGATTTCAAGAAAATTCCTTTTGGAGAATATAGATCAGACACAACCGTTAGCGACAACTTAAACGATAAGAGAAATTCAGTTTACAGTAGAAAAGCCGCGTTAGAAAGAAAGATAGAAATCTTATCTGTTGGACACACTGTTACCACTCAAGATTCAACACAAATGGATACTACAGACGGAAAAATTGAAAGTGCTATAGAAACGGCTATTGAGCCCAATATAGAGTTTAGTGAGTCCAACTATGATTTTGGGGAGATCCCACCAAATACGAAAGCTAAGATAATCTTAGAGTATCAAAACATTTCAGATCAGCCCGTGGCCATTAAAGATATCGAAGCTTCTTGTGGATGTACAGTTCCTAAATACAGCAAATCTCCCCTTGCTCCAGGAAAATCAAACAAGATTTTTGTGATTTTTGATGGTAAAGGTAAAAGGGGTCCTCAGTTAAAAATGCTCAAAATCAAAACGGATAAAGGAGATATTATACCCGTGACAATTTCTGGTAATATTCTGTCTCAATAATATTATTTAATTACCCCCTCTAGAGTTGCGATTTTCACAAGCATTGCCGAATTTTTTGCTCCTGTTTTTTCTAACATGTTTCTCCGGTGTGTATCAACAGTCCGATCACTAATGAACAACTTCACCCCTATTTCTTTGTTTGTAAGGCCCTCAGAAATACCTTGTAGAACTTGGATTTCACGCTCAGAAAGATCATGAATCGCGCTATTATCTGGGCCAGCGCTTTTATTTTTATGAACAAAGCCGTTCATCATTTTAGCGGTTACTTTTGGGCTAAAATAACTTTCATTATTCATTAACATTTCAATTGCAAAAAACAATTCATCCGCCAAAGACGTTTTTAATACATACCCCAAGGCTCCGGCTTCGAGCATTTGAGTAATACTCCTTCTGTCATCATTCATAGAAAGTGCTAATATTTTGGCCGAGCTGTCAATTTTCCTTATTTCAATAGTACTTTCAACACCTGTCAATTCCGGCATATTGATATCCATAAGTACAACATCTGGGCTATTCTTTACATATTGATCAACAGCTTCACGACCATTTTTCGCTTCTAAAATCTCACTGTATGTGTTCTGTCCACTTAATAGAGCCTTGATACCGTCCCGTACCAGATCGTGATCATCAACCAATAAAACTTTCATATTATTCGCTTACGCAATTGTCCAAATTCGGTTATAGGTGAATTCACTTATTTATTGCTAAGTGATCTAACCTGCTGTGAAATAAGTTTAAAAACGTCATTTCAAGAGTGTTTTAACATACCACAATTTTACACTATTTCACTCTCGTTTAAGGCTCTGTATCTCAGTAATTTTATAATAGAAATTTTTAAAATCAATAATTATGAAAACGTATTCGAAATTTAACTCAGATATACTTACTACAGTTTTAGCCATAGGAATTCAATCTATTGGCTTAGTAATAATACTCTTTATCATCTTTAATAACCCCTTGCATGCTTCAAATAGAATGGAAAAAAGCGATAGTATTCATGTGAATATTCAAGTTCTATCAGAGGGAGAGCCCCAGGAATTTGCTATTTTAGAATTATATGAGCAAAACGACCTTATCCAACATGCGAAAGCCACAGATGAAGGGACATTAGGCTTTGATCTTTTCTCAGATGGTTTTTTCACAATTGTCGTTTCAGAAGATGGTTATGTAACCAAAAAAATTCAAATTAAAACTACAGGTCTTGGACAATCCAAGCATCAAGAAACTCTTAATTTAGATCTAAATCTTGAGCACATTGACCAATTTGGGGATTTGGCTGATGCTGATCTTGATTTTCCATTCGCAATAATAATTTTTGATTCAAAGCATCATTGTTTCAAGTTTGATGAAGACTTTGTTATGAATATGAAGACTTATCAAAACTCCCTAATTGACTAGGTCTTATTACTGATTTCTTCATGAAACATGCGACCTATTTTTGAAAGATGCAAGATTACAGTTTTGAACTCTATAAGTATCTTTATGAGCACGCGCCTGTTATGTATGCCAGCATTTCTCCAGAAGATGGTACAATCTTAAAATGCAATCAGACTTTGTGTGAAAAATTGGGGTATGAAAAAAAAGAAATTATCGGTCAACACGTGACTTTCGTGTATAGTGATAGATGCACACATGAAGTAGAACAAGCTTTCAAGAAGTTTCAAGATACTGGATACGTAGAAAATGAAAAACTGATATTATCGGCAAAAGACAAAACTGAGTTTATTGTCATGCTGAACGTTTCTTCTGTGAGAGACGAAGAGAGAGATATTGTTTTTAGTAGGTCAAGCTGGGTCGACATTACTGAAAATGAACGAAACAAAGAGACTATACTGCAATATTCAAAAGAACTTGAAGAAAAAAACGAAGTATTAGAAGAGTTTGCTTTTGCCACCTCTCATGATCTGAAAGAACCTTTAAGAGTTATAGGAAGCTATTTAGATTTAATAAAACATAAATATTCTGATCAAATACCCGATGAAGCAGTATTCTTTATCGATAGATCCGTTGGGGCAACTGAAAGACTACAATCACTGATCAACGAGTTGTTGAACATATCTAAACTCGAATTTAATGAAGGAAATTCAGTAAAGTTCAATTTATCTGAATTGGTTAATGAGGTATTGCTAAATGTGGAATATACCATTAAAACATCCGAAGCCAAAATCCAAGTGAGTATTGACGATTCTATTTGGGTCAGAGGAATAAGAGACCAAATTTATACCGTATTGCAAAACTTAATCTTAAATGGGATTAAATTCCATAAAAAAGGTAAGAATCCTCTAGTCAATATTTCTGCTAAACCATCCCTAGACAAAGTAATTGTTACCATTGAAGATGAAGGAATAGGAATTGAAGAAAAATTTAGGTCAAAAGTATTTAAGCCATTTCATAGGCTTAACACAAATGACGAGTATGAGGGCACTGGTTTAGGTCTGTCCATTTGTAAAAGAATATTGGCCTATCACTCCCAGAAAATATGGATTGAAAATGGTAAGAACGGAACCCAATTCAATTTTACTCTTAATATCGAAACCGATGATTAGTAAAGCGAAGACCCCCAAAATTTTGATTATAGAAGATAGTGAAGATGATGTTTTTTTCTTGCAACAAGCCTTTGAATCTGTTGATTTAGAAAGTGAGTTAAACATCAAGCATGATGGTGAAACAGCAATAGACTATTTGAGTTTATTAAAAAACGATCCTTCAAGTCAACCGGATTTAATCATTTTAGATTTGAACTTACCTAGAAAAAGTGGAAAAGATGTTTTGAGAATTTTGAAAAAAGATCCTGATTATGAGAAAACCCCTGTTATAATATTGAGTACTTCTACAAACCCAAAAGATATTGAAATGTGTTACAAATTACACTCAAACAGCTACGTAGTGAAGCCAAACTCATTTCATGAATTGGTCAAGTTCTCAAAATCACTTAAAAAGTTTTGGTTTGAAACTTCCGTTCTACCCTCAAGCCATTAGGAATGAATATTCTGTTAGTAGAGGATAACCCTGATGACATCATTATATTCAATGAGTATTTGGCCGTAAACCAACGGTTTAATGTACATGTATGCCGCAAATTAAAGGAGTC
>JALEGO010000587.1 GCA_022763165.1 Flavobacteriales bacterium | reverse complement strand
CGAACGCTTTAGACTTCAATCTGTTGAGTGGAGAAGATTACTTTAACCGAATCATCGCACATCAAACTGGGGAATTCACGATATTGTCTTCAACAAGACCTTCTAATTGGAGCACAACTGGCTGGAAAGTAGGTTTGATCAAACTGGACATTAACAATAATGTAATTTGGGAAACGACAATCGATACGGCCAGTAGTGTGGACTATGGATCTGGAGGATTACCCAATGAATTCTGTTATTCACAAGCTCAAAACGCATACTTCGTGGGTTGCGTTAAACCTATTAATTCTTTGCAAGCTCCAATTGGTATTTTATCAGTCGACCAAAATGGGAATTTGGTTTTCAATAAAGAGCTTAACACACCTTATTTAGGAGGTGGTGGCCAAAGCATTCATGGTATCTTAGACAACGGACAAAGTGTTTTTCTGGCTGGTTCTGGATACCAAACTCCAAGCGCTTCTTCCGTACAGCGTTACCTTTACAAAGTTGGCTATAATGGAGATTCTTTAAGATTTAAAGCTTACGATTGGGTTCAGTCATTTTCTGGAATGGACACCAATAGTGTTTCATTTATTATGACAATGGATCCTAATGGTGATAGTCTTACAACAAACTACTACGGAAACAACCAAATCGTTGATGTCAAGAAACAGCCGAATGCCGTAACATATGGCGTACTTTCGAATAGTCAATACACTAGCTTTGGTGATTCTACCTGGATCATCCTAGATGTTTATAATGACCAAAATATCCTACTCCACAACAATATATATCTTGAGGATTCTTCTTTTGTTGACATTTCAGAAGATCTGAAGGTCACTGATGATGGTGGATATCTCATTACTGCGAATAGATACTGTGTATTTTGTTTAAATTCAGTTGATGAAGATGCTTTTCTAATAAAAACGGACAGCACTGGAAAGGTTGATAATCTTGTTTGGCCTGGAGACGCTAACTCTGATGGAATAGCCAACATTATTGACATTTTACCCATCGGGATTGGATATGGAAATATTGGACCGCTCAGAGCAAATGCATCTTTAAACTGGCAAGGACAGCCAGCTACGGATTTTGGCCAAACTTTTGTAAATGGTGTTGATTACAAACATGCAGACTGTAATGGCGATGGTTTAATCGACCTGTTTGATGCTAACGCAATTTTATTGAATTACGGGCTTACACATTCCAAGGGTGGCACAAGACCTCATATATTGACCAATCCGAATTTATCTGTGCAATTGTCTAAAGACACTACTTCTACATCTAATTCGGTCATTGCTACCATCAACCTTGGCGAATCGACCGCAGCAATTGATTCCGTATATGGAGCAGCTTTTACGTTGAACTATGACCCAGCACTTGTCGATTCTATTCAGATGAATGTTGATTATACAAATTCATGGTTTGGAGACATTTCAAACAGCAACGAATTAATCGCTATTGATACCACAGATATCGTCAATGGCAAACTTCATATTGGCCTTACTAGGACGAATCAGGTCAACACTTCAGGTTTTGGTGAAATTTGCTCTGTTGAAATCTTCACTACGGATAATATTTCTGGAAAACAAAGCACATATGAAACGCTGCATCTTAATCTAAGCGATGAAAAAATTATTCGTATCGATGAAAGTGAAATCGATGTTAATGTAGTGAGCGACTCGGTTGTGATCTTTGACCCTACCACTGTTGGTATTAGTGGTGTTTCATATGATATTCCATCAGTATTCCCAAACCCTAGTAAGGATTGGATTGCTATCTCAGGTTCATTTGATTCAGCGAATTTGACTATTTATGATATCACTGGAAAGACAGTTCTTGTCATACCAAATGTCCAACCGAATAAACTTCTATCAATTGAGCAATTGAACAATGGTTTGTACACAGTTGTATTGAGCAACCAGCTTACAACGACTGTTTCAAAACTAATTGTGAAATAGACTTGAGATGATTTTAAAAATATGCCCTGGGCATCTTGCTCGGGGCTTTTTATTTTAATTTATTCCAGCTAAAGGTTTGAGATGCTTTCTTAATTGCGAGTAAGTCAGCGTATGCCGTACATCTTGATGTTCTTGATTTCTAAATAAAAATTCTATCGCATTTTTTTTACGCGTCAAGCTACCTAAGTAAGAACCTAAAACACCTCCCCGCGATGTGTTTAAATCAATAACACAAAGTTCCTGTTCGGATGCCCACCAAACAAATTCGATAAACAATAAACCTTCATCGAGCCAAGCATCTTCTATGCCACTAAATTTTGAACATGCGTGTACACCAGCATACAACCACAGATACTGATTTCCCAATTGTCCAATTAATGCATTCCCACTTCTATGTAAGATAAGATCACCTAATGTATCTACAACTGCTGGTCTTCCAGTCACCATATTGGGTAGCACATAGATCCAGCCATAATCAAACTCCACCGGATCGAACATTGTTAAAATTGGAGAGTCTTTATTTATTGAATACCATTTATCAGGAGTATAATCGAGGTAATAACGTTCGCCCCAATCTATTGGACCAGAATACCAATACGGTTTAAAACTAAAAACCTGGCTAAATACACTAGCACTGTCAGCATCTTGAACGGAATTGTTATAATCCAAAATCCATCTAAGAAAACCATCAGGGTTAACCCGTCTTTTGTTTGGCAAAAGCCAATGCCTGGCTATTTTTCGAACCCACTTATTTTTGACTGTAAAAACCTCCTTATCTGCATCCACAATACCCCAGCTATCCCAATGTCCACCATCATTGTTAAACGAAAAATACTTTTTCTCCTGACCATCGTAAATATGGACAAATGTTCCTCCAAAGCCACTTCCTCCATCGTAATTGGCCTTGGCAGAATCAATAAATCCATCATTATCAAAGTCTTTGATAATGGTGTCTTTACTAATTATCCTTCCACCATAAAAGCTGATATATTGAGCTTTGGATCTTGTTATCGAAAACAAAATGATAAAAATGAGAATTCGTGTCATCATTTAAATTTAAAGACACAGCTATAATAGCCACAGTCAGAATTAGTAAACGATTCTTTTGAGTGAGTGAAATATCTACTAAAAGTTTTATTCTTGTGAAATGGAAATTGAAATAACACAAGAGTCTTTTGCCAAAGAATTCGAAACAATGAGAAATTCCCTTAAGGGATATTTACTGAGACTAACTGCTAGTCAAGAAGACACTGAAGACGTTATTCAAGAAACTTGGATAAAGGCCTCACAAAAGCTGGAAACTTTTCGACAAGAATCTTCCCTAAAAACTTGGGTTTTCACCATTGCATCGAATATTGCTAAAGATAGTTTAAGAAAAAAGAAGCGCTGGCCTGAAACTGTCACAGACATCTGCAAAGAAGCTGCTATGCAAAACCCAGAACATTTCCAAGAGGCTATGCAAATCGTTCAAACTTCTGAATATGCAAAATTCGAAATTCAAGAACATATTGCCTTTTGTTTTACCTGCATTTCTAAATCCTTACCATTAGAACAACACCTGTGTATTTTGTTAAAGGAAGTTTACGATTTTCAGATTAAAGAGGTAGCCATCATTATGGATACTACAGAACCATTGGTCAAATATCATTTACACACGGGAAGACAAAAAATGATAGAGGTTTTTGATGGACGCTGTGCCCTTATAAACAAAGAAGGAGCCTGTCATCAATGCACAGAAATTAATGGCATCTTCAATCCAAAGCAAGATATACAACAGGAGTTAGTCAAGATCAAAATGGTCAAAGAAGCTGATAAGGGTGACAAGGAAAGATTAATGGATCTACGACTGGAAGTCTTAAAGGGAATTGACCCTTATCATTCAGGAGCACACGAATTGCAATTGCATCATTTAGAGCATAATAGAAAAGTAATGGAAAAATATTT
>JALEGO010000586.1 GCA_022763165.1 Flavobacteriales bacterium | reverse complement strand
CTCACCCTGGCCTTAGTGCCTGGTTGTAAAACCAATTGGGGTTCAATGGATCGAATATCAAACTTATAGTTTCTTGCACTAAAGAATTCAGAGGCATTTGACTTATCACTCTGAACAAGTCTAGTATTGAGTGTCAAGTATTTTGTCATATTGTATCTAAGCGCTATTTCATGGGAAATTCTGGTGCGCCATTCAAACCCGTTTGTAGATAGAATCTTGTTTTGAATGTTCTGATAATCATAGGTCAAGCCAAACTTGGGGTCGGTTCGATTGAAATAAACAGAGTTTCTCAAGGATTTATTGATTGATATTATTGAGGTATCATTGGCCTTCTGTGACAAAGGATTATACGAAGAAGCGTCATTGACCAGGGTTTTCCAATCCACTCGAAAACTCGATTGAGTTGAAAAGCGACCCACTAGTTTTTTCCAGCCTTTCTTATTGGTTTTTAAGATCCTCTTTGGGTCGATTCGAACCACTTGGTTGAATTGATTGTTAAAGGTCTTGATGAACTCATTCGTTGGCCTAAATACCTTAATATAGTTAGCTTGATCTTGGAACACAGATATCTCAAATTCGTTTAATTCAGCCGTACCCGAGCTATCATAATCTATCCAAGTATGCGTCCCTTGACCGGGGTTTACCTCTAAGTATAAAAATTCCTTTTTTGCCTCAAGCCCAGAACCTACCTCATAAAAAGAGTTTGCTCTAATCGCTTTTTTCAGAAAAAGCAAAGAATATTCAAGCCTTCCAAGGTAATTTTCATCCTCTCTTGCATCAGTAATATTAGTATCTAAAATGGTCAACTTTCTATAGATTGATTTTGATTCGAGTTTAAAAATTTTGTTGTCAATTAAGCCAAAATTCAGGCCATAGCTTTGACCTAGTGTCCCTCTTTTCAAGTTTGTTCCTTGGATATTACTAAATCTATCCCAACGATTAATGAAGTAGGCTTTATATTTGAATTTTGCGGAATCCCCAGAGCTCAAAAAGTATTCTGTTTCGCTGAAAGAGTATGAATTCGATAAAACAGAATCATTTGTCGTATAAACATTATTTTCAATATCATGTCTATAGCCAATTCTTTGTTTGAAAAGGTCATATGAAGTCAATAGTTTACTTCTGATAAACTCTGTTTTTAAAGAATCCAAGCTCGTTGTTGTGTAGGATGTATTGGTATTGAACCGCCACTTTTTCTGTTTGAAATCAGATCTCAAGTTGTTTCTCAATCCGCTGAAGTCATTGCCGTCTGTAGAATAAGACTCTAATCCATAACTTAAAATTTGCCCTATTTTTCGGTGATTTAAACCCAAATTCCCTTTGATAAGATTCTGATTATCTGAAAGCTCGACTCCTCTCAAATTCCAGCTTCTAAAAAACTCCACTGCTCTAAACCTTTCAATAAACTGAAAATTCTGATCGAGGCGCTCTAAACCGATATCCGTAGTCAACGACAAAACAGAATCTTTTCTAATAGTTCTTTTATCTTGAACACCCAAAGACAGCGCGTATCCAAAGTCATCATCATTATCTGTCTTTGAAAAGGTATTAATGTCATTCTGACTTAATGAGCCTTCAAAGTCTATCTTGGAGTGCTCTCCGGCCTGGACATTTCCGCCAAAAGTGGTCATAGACCTCTTTTTTGGAGTAATCAAAACCTGAATCGGCTCAAAATTTCCATTACGCACCAAAATATTTCCTACTGTATCTGGTGCTACCCATTTATACACCCTTCCATTTGCGCCACTTTGAACAAAGACATAATCCCCGTTATTCTGACCAACATCACTAAAAGTCACGCGAAAATGTGTTTTATTTTCAACATTCGTAAATAGAAAGATAGAATCATAACCAAGCGTATCAATGATTTCATAGAGTACTTGATCGTTACTAAATTCTACTTCTTGAAATGAAGGAAACAGTGCTTTGTCCAAGCTATCACCTATTGAGCCAAGAAATATTTTTTGTTCATCCGAAACATCATCAAAAATTGGTTGATTTTTATGATCCTGTTCATTGTAGTGTGCCAGATAGAACCTGTTTTTTTGATTTGACAACTCTAGCGTTGGGGCAAAAATGGACCTAAGGTAATTGCGGTTTGAGTATTGAAATTCAATGCTAATTCTTTTGTCTTTTGTAATAATTCTCTTTGCTGTAAAGATAATTTCTGAAGTGTTGTAATCAATTATATAATCTTCCTCCTGGCCCCTAGTCAAGAGCTCGCCATCAATATAAACTCGTTCGGTTCCAGAAAGAATGACTATAAAATTCTCGTTTTCAGCACCACGAAGTCGGTATGGGCCTTGATTGCCCTCTTGTCCCTGAATTATATTTCTGGCAAACTTACCTCGTGAGACTGCACCGCTCAGCGAAAACTTTCCATTATATCCTTTTAGAAGAACTGTGTCAGGAATGAATTTGTTTGTAAAACTACCACCCTGAACCTTCTTAAAGTATTTCTGATATTTCATACTTGGGCTTTTCAATTGAAAGTCCCCTACCGTAAGTTTGTTATTGTCATTATATAGCTGAACAAATACTTGATCAAAATCTTGCAACTGCTGTGTATTTCCTTCAGGTTGTATCGGAATATTATCATCAGTAATAGCCGCCAGAATATTAATGTCATCCGAAAGCTTTCCTGACAATTGAAGGTTCAAGTTGGAACTTACAGAGGCATTTTGGTTGTTTCCAAATGTTAAACCTCTTGATATACTTCCTTGTTTATCTATTCCTGCCATAAACGTAAACTCAGCATTATCTTCTATTTCATATTTAAAAGGATTTTTAATCAATCTGTTCGTAGAATCCAACAGTTGTATGGGTTTATTGAAATAGGACTGGCTCAAATTATACGGAAATGTTCTGTAATTGATCAGTAGCTGTTTATGAGAAGCGAAACTTGAGGAATCTGAAAAAGAAAAAATCAACTTTGAACTGAGAATATCCAATGAATAGTGCTTCTCTGAAAGTATATCACCCTTCAAATTTTTAATTATTAGTGTTTTAGGTATTACCGTCAGACTATCTAGAAAAATGGTATCATTCATACCCACTGTGATGGTATCATGATGATAGTTACTGGTGTAAGTCTGAGCTGCGCATTTATCAACTATTGCGCTTATCAGCAAAAAACTGAATAACATTCTCCATATGACCTCCTTAAACAACATTTGGGCAGCATTCAAGCTATGTATCCTTAAAATGCCGAATTCAACTGAATATTGTATTTAAAATACACAAAAAGCCAAAATTAGTCGGATTTCATTCCCAAATCGATGACAATGGATAATTTTGTAACAATACTAATTGGCATGGCAAAAATCGTTTCATATAATGTTAATGGCATTCGTGCCGCGATTAAAAAAGGTTTCCTAGAATGGCTAGAGGCGGAGAACCCAGATATTTTATGTTTACAGGAAACCAAAATTCAAGCTGAGCAAGTTCCGTTAGCACTATTTATTGAATTAGGCTACGAATATAGCTATTGGGAATTCGCAAAGAAAAAAGGTTATAGTGGAGTCGCCCTATTGTGCAAAAAAGAACCTAATCATGTTGAGTATGGTATGGGTAACGAAAAGTACGATGATGAAGGGCGGGTCATCCGCGTTGATTATGATGATTTTAGCGTAATAAGTGCCTATTTTCCATCCGGTACAACAGGAGATATCCGCCAAGACTTTAAGTATGAATTTTTGGATGATTTTAAGGCTTACATTTCGAAATTAAGAAAGCAGCTGCCAAAACTTATCATTTCAGGTGATTACAATATTTGTCACACGGAAATAGACATTCACAATCCTAAATCGAACAAAAATTCATCAGGTTTTCTTCCTGAAGAACGCGCCTGGGTCACAAGCTTTTTGAAAGATGGATTTATTGATACATTCAGACACTTTAACAAAGATCCGCATCACTATTCTTGGTGGTCTTATAGAGCCAATGCCCGCAACAACAACAAAGGCTGGCGCATAGACTATAATATGGCCACTTCAGAACTTAAAGAACATTTAACCTCAGCGTCTATATTGACTGAAGCAATTCACTCCGATCATTGCCCTGTATCTGTGGAATTGGATTTCTCCTTATCTTAATCTTATCTTCGCATTATGACAAAGATCTTAAGGTCAGCATTGTACTTTTTATTGGCTGTAACGCTATGGGCCTGCCCAAGCACCCAGGAAAAACAAGCTCCAGGGTTTTTAATTGGTGGAGCTTATCGAGGAGGAACTTTTTATTTGAATGAAGTAGAAGAGTTTCAAAGTTTATATCCGCTTAGCGTAACGGACGTTGCCTCATTCAGAACAGCAAATCAAATCTACGAGGGGCTTGTGAAGTTTGACCAAAGTGATTTGAGCATCATTCCTTGTATTGCAGAAAAATGGGAAATCAGCCCCGATGCCAAAACATTCAAGTTCTACCTTAGAAAAGGTGTTAAATACCATGAAAACTCCTGTTTTGATAACGAGGAAGATCGAGAAGTCACAGCAGACGATTTTGTGTACTGTTTTACTCAATTGTGTACGGCAAGTCCTAATAACCAAATGTTCTGGCTATTTGATGAGCGAGTTGCTGGGGCGAGCGAATTTTATAAGGCCTCCATCAATCAGCAACACGAAGGTAAGTCTGTTTCTGGGATCAAAGCCCTAGATCGATATACTCTGCAAATAGAATTGGATTATCCATTTTCAGGGTTCTTAAATGTCCTTGCACATCCAGGATGTTGGGTGTACCCACAAGAGGCCCTTGAAGAATATGAAAAAGAGCTCTCAAGAAAAGCCGTAGGCACAGGACCCTTCATGATTGATCGTATTGTTGAAGGATCAAACTGCAGGTTAAAACGAAATCCAGATTATTGGAGACAAGATTCTTACG
>JALEGO010000585.1 GCA_022763165.1 Flavobacteriales bacterium | reverse complement strand
TTTGATTAAATCAAAAATATTCTTTTCGTTTTGAAGATTTGAAATATTATCCAGACTTGAATCCAATAAATTACCCAAATAATCTGCTACATGTAGGGCGTAACTATTGATGTCCATATTCACAGAAGATTTCTTCACAAATGTTTTGGTCTGTTTGAAGACAGGATCTGTCTCTAAGTCATAATTGCATCTTCTTAGATCTAAGTTGTCCAATTTAATTCTTTGTTGCTCAAAAATTAGATCAACTTCATAAAAATTCATGTCTGCATCAACGTTAGTAAAGCAAATTTGGGTTTCATGATCCTTCATTCTTTGTGAAAATGAAAATGAATAACCTTCAAATAATTGCCCTTTGTCTAAGACTTTTAAGTCTTTAAAATCAGAGGATTGAGTTAAATAAAAGGCTAAATCGATGAAATGTGATCCAATATTTGAAATACCCTTAGAATAAATTACGTTGATCCTCAACAGCTTGCCCCATTTTCCATTAGCTATTTCTTCTCTCAATTCTTGTATTGCGGGCAGAAATTTACGTGTATAGTTGATTGAGGCCCTATTGAATAAATCGGGTGATATTTCATATCCTGAATCCCAAAAGGGCTTTTCAATTAGAAAATGCTGGATTTCTGGTTTGGATGAAAGTTCAGTAAAAAGCTTTCTGTTTATATCAGGAGTTGAACAAAGAACTATCAAGTCTGGCAGCTTTTCGAGCTCTTCAATAGACGAAAGCGTTGGCACGTTTGGATAATTGGCTTCAGCGCGTTTTCTTTTTTCAGCATCAGGATCAATCAGCCCGATAATCTCAAATTTGTCATGGTGATAGAAACCTTTTGTATGTGTCAAGAAAGCATCTGGGTGTTCCAGATCATAGAGCAAGCCTATGTTTCCCAATCCTGAAATGGCAACAGTCCAAGTTTTACTTTTACTATTCAAACAGATCGAAATTTAAAGGTGTTCCCCTCTTAATATCCTCTTTAGCTTCTTTACCCAAAATATCGAAAAAGTGTTTTGGGTGCAGACCATAACCAGGACGTATGGATCTGATATTTTGTTCAGTTAGCGTTTCTCCCTGACGAATGTCCGCTACGGCAAAAAGAGATCTCGAAGCCAAAGTTCTGCTTTTCTTAACAGATGATGAACTTTCATAACTCACTTTTCCGAGCATCTGTTCTGCTTTTCTAACAGATTGAACCAAGCTCTGAAATGCTTCTAAATCAATGGAAAAGCTAGCATCTGGTCCTCCAATGGATTTATCTAAAATAAAATGTTTCTCTATAATTCTTCCACCTAGTGCCACTGACATGATACATGCCTCTGGTCCTTCGGTGTGATCTGAAATTCCTGAAACGACTCCAAAAGTATCAGCCAGATTTTTGATTGTAAGCAAGTTTGCATCAGCAGGATTCGCTGGGTACTGCGATGTACATTTCAATAATGCGATATCATTATTTCCAGCCTCTCTGCATGTTTTTAAGGCTAATTCTATATCAGAAAGGTTTGCAATCCCTGTGGAAAGGATCATAGGCTTGCCTTTTGAAGCAACATATTTGATTAAGGGAATATCTGTGATTTCAAATGATGCTATTTTATACGCTGGTGTGTCCAAAGATTCTAATAAGTCCACAGCGGTTTTATCAAAAGGAGAAGAAAAACAGATAATCCCTTCTTCCCTTGCTACTCTAAAGAGTTCTTCGTGCCATTCAAAAGGTGTATAAGCCTGCTGATATAGGTTATACAACTTCTGGCCATCCCATATTGTACCATGATTCACTTTGAAGTAGTCATTGTCAACATCCAGAGTAATGGTATCGGGGGTATATGACTGTAGTTTAATGGCGTTGGCTCCTGTTTTTTTTGCTGCGCGAATTGAAGCTATGGCGTTTTCAATTTTGCCACCATGGTTCGCTGATAGTTCTGCTATAATAAAAACCTCATCCGTTAATATATTCTTATCTGCAATGATCATTCTTGATTCTGAATAAGTTGATATTTTAATTCTGCAACTTTCCAATCCGATGGATTGTCGATATCCTGCGCCTCTAATTCTGATATGGGAACTGCCCCTGAATTATCTGTGAACAATGTCTTTTTTTCCTTAAAACTCGAAATGCTGAACCAGTAAAATTGACCTGCATCATGATATCTTTCTTCAAGATCTTGAGATCGACTATTTAAATGTTCGGGCCAAACCATTTTCACTTTATCATTATCAATCTTGAGAGATCTTTGTATTGGGTATGAGAAATTCAATACGGGAAACACTGAATCAAAATTACCCGTTTTGAGTTTTTGAAATGTCTCCTTCAATAGTTTTTCTTGCACCAAAGGTGAGGTAGGATATATACAGCAACCAATGTCAAACTTTTCATTTTGTTTTTCATAGAAATCAAAAACCTCAAACAAAACATCTGCGGTGGTTGCAAAGTCATCAGCATTTTTTGCACTTCTTAAAAAGGGTACACTAGCTCCTTCCTGTTTTGCAATTTGAGCAATTTCTTCATCATCTGTTGTAACCATTACCTCATCAAAAAGATTTGACTTTAAAGCCAGTTCAATAGCATATGAGATAATTGGACGACCATGAAAATTCTTGATATTTTTTCTAGGAATTCTTTTACTTCCCCCTCTCGCTGGTATTATTGCAATGGTTTTCATTAGTTCACAAATTCAAGCACTTTTTCAATAACAAATTCTTGCTCCTCGTCTTTTAATGTTGGAAACATGGGTAGACTTATGCAATGTTCGTAGTAATTCTCAGCATTTGGAAAATCACCAGCCTTCCATCCGAGATCTTGATAATAAGGCATGAGATGCACAGGTATGTAGTGCACTTGAGCAAAAATTCCATTTTCCCTCAAATGATTGTATAGGCCTAATCGATTTTGTACCTGTATGACAAAGAGGTGATGAGCATTGTAAACACCTTCGATGATTCTTTGGCATTTAATATTTACATCTTTAAAAGCATCTCTGTATCGATTCGCAATATTGTTTCTGCGCTCTAAACCCGATTCCGCTCTCGTTAGTTGACTAATCCCTAAGGCAGCTTGAATATCGGTTAGTCTGTAATTGTAACCCAAAGCTTGCATTTCGTAGTACCATGATCCTTGTTGATTTGCGTTTGGAATGTTTTTGATCAGTTCGGATTTTGTAATGCCGTGAGTTCTTAAAATATTCAACTTTTCGTATAACTTCTTATCATTGGTAGTAATCATTCCTCCTTCACCACAGGCAATATGCTTAACAGGATGAAATGAAAAAATTGCCAAATCAGCATAGGTGCCACTTCCACTCTTTATTTTTTCATTATTTGAATTGGTAAAGTAAGCTCCTGGAGCATGACATGCATCTTCAAGTATCCATAAATCGTGTTCTTTGGCTAGCTCCCGAAGCTTCTCAGTGTTTACGGGAAATCCAGCAAAATCAACTGGGATTATACCCGAAAAAAAGCCTTTAGGCTTATTGGCTATGAGTTTTTGAACCGACTCAATTGAAAGGGTATAAGTGTTAGGGTTTATATCGGCAAAGAATACTTCAGCTCCACAGTACAATGCGCTATTTGCGGAGGCTGAAAAAGTGATTGGAGAAGTTATAACTCTTTCTCCATGTTTTAGTCCAAGAGCCAAACAGGACAAATGCAAAGCAGCAGTTCCGTTGGCCACAGCCACCGCATATTTAGAACCAATGTACTCTGAGAAGTTTTTCTCAAATTCATGAATTTTAGGCCCTTGAGTAAGAAAATCAGATTTCAGTGTTTCTACTACCGAATCAATATCAGCCTGTTGAATATCTTGTCTACCATATGGGATGGAGTATTGACTCATCAAACTTCAAAATCTGGATCTACATGAATTTTTATCAACTCTCTCAATGACTCTGGTGTTTCCCATGCGTCATTCTCATTTGAGTTATATCTAAAACCTTGAGTAACTTTTTTTGCGTTGAACGCTTGAATATATTCATCCAAATTCCACTTTGGTATTGTAGGTAATATGGCGTAATAACTTCCAAGATCGTAAGTGTAAAAGGAATCAGAATGTGTTATCATCTCTTCATGAACCTTTTCTCCAGGTCGTATACCAACAATTTTATACTCGACATTTGGCGCTAC
>JALEGO010000010.1 GCA_022763165.1 Flavobacteriales bacterium | reverse complement strand
TCAAATGAAGCTTCAGCAATCCGAGATTAATGCTGCAAATGCCGATTTAGCACGGGAAAAGCAATTTAAATATATGATCGGATTGATTTTCCTAATTCTAGCAGGTTTTTCTTATTTCCTTTTTCAAAGATACAAACAGAGACAAAAACTTTTGAGCGAGAACGAAAAAATTAGAATCAAAAATGATCTTCTAGAATTGGAACAGAAGTTGCTTTTAACCCAAATGAATCCGCATTTTATCTTCAACTCTCTGAACTCTATTAAATACTACATACTGAAGAATGAATCAATGTTGGCCGCGGATTACCTTTCAGATTTTGCCCACCTAATGAGAATGATCTTAGATTCTTCAAGACAGGAACTGATCAGTTTGGAAGATGAAAAAAAGATTCTAGAATACTATTTGAAACTTGAGCGGGTTCGTTTAAAAGATAAATTCGAATTTGATATTCAAATTGATGATGAATTAGAACAAGAACTTGGTGCGGTTAAAATTCCACCTATGTTGTTTCAGCCCTTTGTTGAAAATGCTGTGAAGCATGGGTTTGAGAACAAAAATACGGGAGGTCGTTTGAAAATTTTTATGGATTATAAGGATGATGATATTATTGAAGTAAAGATTATAGATGATGGCGGTGGTCGCAAAGCATCAGGTGTCAATAAGAGTCACAAGTCTCATGCCATAGACATTACGAGTGAGAGGGTGACATTGTTCAATCAAAGCCATCATAAAGGGATTCATTTTAGAATCAATGATCTTAAGGAGAATGACATACCTTTGGGTACAGAAGTGATATTTGAATTGCCTTTGATAGCAGCATGAATAGACTCAAGTGTGTATTAGTAGACGATGAACCTGATGCGATAGAAACCTTATCCATCCAACTCTCACATGTTGATAAAGACATTGAAATTATTGGCACTTTCAACGATATTTCCAGCGCCTTTAAGGGTATTTCAGAACTTCAACCAGATCTTGTTTTTTTAGATATTGAATTGGGATCAGAAACCTCTTTCGAGTTGATTGAGCTGTTTGACGAGATTAACTTCAAGATCATTTTTGTGACTGGACATAATGCTTTTGCTATTAAAGCCATTAAGTTTTCAGCTTTAGACTATTTACTGAAACCAGTGCGATCAGTGGAGCTCATTGAGGCAATATCAAAGGCTAAGAAAACAATTTTTAATAAGGAAAGTTATGATTTGCTAAAAGATCAAATACGTCAGCAAAAGCTTTCTCCAAAAATTGCAATCAATACTGGCGATGAGGTTGTTTTGTTAAACATTAAAGATATTCTTAGATGTGAAGCTGATAAGAATTACACATGGATCTATACAAACACTAAAAAGTACCTGATCTCTAAACCACTTAAAGAATATGACTTCTTATTAAATGAGCATGGCTTTTATAGAAGCCATAAGTCTCATTTGATTAGCCTTGATCAAATTACAAGCTTCACACATAAAGATGGAGGTTATATTGTGATGAAAGATGATTCTGAGGTTCCGATTGCTCAAAGAAAAAAGGCTGATTTCTTAGAAATGATGAATAGATTATTTAAATATAAGTAGTCAATTATTTGATTCTGGCTCAAAGAGCCTCAAACTCTCGCTTTTTAAGTTCATACCATTCGTTCATCTTTTCGGGAGACTTCATAAGATCTTGCATTTTGGACATTGCTTCTAAATGTTCCTGATCCCCAATTTGAAACATCTCCATGCCATGCGCTTTGCTCATTGCTGCCATTTCTTCAAAGGTTTCAGCGGAGAAAGTCTGGTCACATGCGCCTCCCAATTGTTTGCAAGTCATAGTTTTCATACATGATAATTTTTGGAAAGATAAAGAATAGATCGTTCAACTAGGAATAGAATCGTTTATCCAGCTAATCTCATCGTTAATACAAAATCCTTTGGATATGGCGTATTTAAGGGTTTTGCTTGAAAGAATTGATTGCAATTTTGTATCAGATATCATTCAGGAACTATATTTTGATGATTGTTTCTGATTGAGGTAAATAAATGATTATCAAACTCAAATTAAACAGAATGAAACGAATTATTTTATTAGGAACGCTAGTGACAATGGGTTTATTCTCCAATGCGCAAAAGTGTAAATACGACATTGATAAAACTGATCAGTTTTCAAAGGAATCGGTGAAAGCCATTAATACAATTCTATGGGGAAATAAGGCGCTGAACTACTTGGCCGCTACGATTTACTGTACTGATTCTAAATATGAACTTGAGGTTGGAGTGGTTTTCCAAGGCGATCAGAATGAGTATATGGAAATTGATGATGTAATGCAATTGGCTTTGGAAAATGGTGAATCACTGACATTGACGCCTGAAAAAAAAATCGCTCCTAAGTCGGTAGTGGGATCTGGTCAGGTTTATTCAATTTATGTTCCAAAATTCAAAATTAGCAGAGATGATCTTCTAAAACTCTCTCAAAGTAGAGTTACGGGCTGGAGAGTCAATTTGGATAAAAATTATGACTTTGATTTTACTAAGCGGTATAAGAAGAACTGTGAGAAGTTTATGGAATCTACGAACTGCATGCTTGACCTAACACCTGCAAACTAAAGAGACCTCAATCAAGGTGGCTTTCTTCGTGAAGGCTGCCTTGATCTTAACTTTTAAATTGACCTTATTGATATTGTGCGTATCACTTTTTACTTCCACTCAGAATTACAAGAAAGTAAAAACAACAGAAGATCAAATTACAAGCTTCACACAAAAGGATGGAGGCTATATTGTGATGAAAGATGATTCTGAGGTTCCGATTGCTCAAAGAAAAAAGGCTGATTTCTTAGAAATGATGAATCGCTTGTTTAAATACAAATAACAAGTATTCCTGAGTTTGGTGAAGTCGCTAATTTTACTGATAGGTAGATTCAACTAGTTGAAGGCGTCATATCGATAATTCTTTCATTCCTATCGTTGGTTCAAAACATACGCTGCAATTGAGTGTTCCAAATTTGCCTCATAATCCTTCAGAAACCTGCGATTGATTGAGGAGTCAAATGTTGATGATGAGCATCTAAATGCTTTCATAAAAGACCTTTACTAGAACAATTTCCTCCCTTTAGTATCCCCAACCAATCTGTACCGACCCTATTAGTGCACCCCCCATTTTTTTTAAGTTTAACAGGAACTACGGAGTTTTGCAGTCAAATTAAAATTATCAACAATTAAATTAATAAATCATGAAACGTATTATTATACTGGTGGGAATTATTCTAATAAGTATCGGGGTTCAAGCCCAAGACTGTAAATCGATAAAAGTAGAAACTGACAAAATTACAGGTGAATCGATTAGAGGCGCTAAATTCGACTTTAACTCTAACGTGTCTCTTTATTATGCTAACTCATTACAATTTAGGGTTGCTGATGGCAAACCATCGCTTATAGTAGAGTATAACTTGAGAAATAATGTGGAAGCAGCTGTCCAATTAGATGATAAAATATTGATTAAACCTGAAGATGGTGAAGCAGTGGAGTTGACACCCTTAAAAACGGTTGAACCTGTTTCAAGAATTATCAGCACATCCACAGGATTAATCATGACTAGTTATGAAATAGAATATGCCATTACTATGGATGATTTATCCAAAATTGGTTCTTCGCCAATTAGATTCATAAGGCTAAATGTTGATAAACCTTACGATCATAAGTTAAGTAAGAAAAAAGCAGAAAAATTAAGAAATGCAGCTTACTGCTTGACCTCAGGCGTACTTTAAGAGAAATAAGAAAATGCCAACCGATTAATGTCCTGAATAAGAATTTTCATCTTCAAAAGGATACAAAAAATGTTAAATGAAAATAATTGGATCTAAAGAAAGGAGATCTGATTTAAATGTTGAATATGAGAAATAGATACATGTTGCTGATAAGCATAATATTAAGCACTTCACGGCTTATGGCTCAACCTACTATAACCCACAAAAATGCAATACAACCTGGTGATAAATTCATCAGTCATCTTGTAACTTCTGGAATAAATCTTCAGATTGGTACAGGGTTAAATCAAAATTGGTGGTTTTCAAACCTGAACCCTTCAAGCACTTCAACTTATGAGTATTTCGACCCAGCAAATACACCATTTGCTGCTCAATTCCCAAATGCTAACTTGGTATCTTTTGATGGAACTACATATGGCTATGTTGAATTAACACAGTCCTCATGGTTGGATTATGGATTTATAAGTACAGTATCAAACTTTGGAGATTATATTAGTACTGAAGACCCAGGGGTGCCTATTATTAAGTTCCCATTGAATTATGGTGATACAAGCACGGAGATCTTTTCAAATTATACTAGTTATATAGACGGAACAGCATTTGACTCAGTCGTTTCATTAAAAACATCGAATCTTACCAAAGAAGTCATCGGTGCAGGCAATCTCACTACACCATATGAGAGCTACCAGAACGTGCTGCTAGAGCTTCATGAAGATTCATACACAACCGTGAATGAATGGTATAATGGCGGTTCCATTACCAGTACAAGTTCGGTATCCGGCACGCGACAAACATATTATTGGTGGAGTGAAGATGTAAACAAGAAACACCCCATTGCCAAATATGTGTTGAACGCTGATGACGGGACACCTGTAAGCTTTATTTATAATGAGATTGAAAATTGGCCAAATACCATTGAGGAAAATATAAACCTGGCTGTTTCTATTTACCCAAATCCAGCCACAAATTGGCTGAATGTTTCAAATTTTGAGAATGAGAAAATCATGATTCAATTATATAGTATTAATGGTAAACTCCTGGTCAACGAATTTGTTGAAAATGCCCTTGATGTTTCATTTTTAAACCAAGGAATATATATCGCAAAGCTTATAGATAAAGAAACTAATGAAATCATTAAGATCAAGAAAATAACCAAGAATTAAGTTTCTTACAATATTATTACTAATGTAGTCTATACATCGATAATCTGCTACTATGCTCAGTGCGTGCCGCAGGCCAGGAAATTGTTGAGATTACCTTGTAGTCATTGGATAATGATGCATCAAGTTTCTAATTTTTGACATCAGGTTCATTTAATACTATCAAAAAATAAGAAGAATAACCCACGGCTAATCTTAACGTTCGATAGAAAGGCTGGCACGACAATCTTTTTTGACAGCCATGACAATCGACTTGATGGGAACATTGTTTCCCTTTCAGGGAACTGTGGATTTTCTTCCTATTTCAGAGGAGAAGAACAGGAGCAATTGATCAATCGAGAGCAGCGTTCCTATCAAACTATTCAAAAATCACAAACTCTCTTGGTTGCTGCCTGTTCAACAACATACTCTCTTTGAGTATTCCATTTTGAAGGTAGACAATAAAGGATTGATCATCAAAAATCTCAAATAACATTGTCGCTTTGACACCAACTTTTTTTAAGCTCTGGACCTTAGTAATTTCCCAATAAGTCCATAAGTGTTCATCTTCAACTTCTTTTCCAATAAATTGCCCAAAGCTTACTGAGTCATTTAAACTGATTTCCAGATTTTTCAAGAAGTACCTAATCACATATTCATCTGCTTTGTCTGATTCTTGGGTAGTCCCTAACTGTAAATTTTCTATCCCTTGTTTTTTAAGTGCCGCCTCAAAATCATGAACAAACATTTTTACAGCAACTTCTAAGGCTTTTGAAGAATCGTTGTAATGGATGTCAATGATGCCAATGTGATAATCATGCTCCGCTCTGGATGTTGTTGAGATGAGTATGATTGAGAACCAAAGAATTTGAATTTTTCTCCAATCAAGAATCGTATAGCGAACCAGGTTTCGTAAATCTAGATGCATACTGATCTATGAACAAGTTTTGTTCCGCATTATTTTGAGTCGCCAGTATCCTTTAGCTCCTCTTCTCTCTGTTGTGCTCTTTTGGCTCTCTGCATAGGGTTTTCACCAGCCTCTTCCCAACGCATAATTTTCTTCTTTTTATACAATTGAAAACGCGTAGGCTCTTGTTTTGCGGGCCAATAGTTGTTGTTGCGATTGACATCGGCTGTTTCGAGATTAGGATCTAATTCTACTGAAACCAACTCCTTTGCAAAAGGAAAAACTTTATGAACCGTGGATGAGCCAAATCTCCAAATTTCCGCTGGTATATATTCTTTTTGGGTACTTCCATCAGCGAACTCAAATTCTAGAATGATAGGCATTACCAGTCCTCCAACATTAGAAAACTTAATTTCATAGTAGTTTAAGTCTTGATTCATAATATCAATGTCCTCATCACTGAGTTTAGCCAAATAATCTTGATACTCTTCTTTGTCAAGAATACTAATACTATAAGGATCATATTTATGATAAAAGTCTTGTAAAGCTGGGTCACTTTCAACGTAAGTTTGAGGAATGGATTTGGCATCCCTATCCGTTGCGATATAAGAAGATTTGATGTCCTCTGCCGCTTGAGCAAGCGGCTTTTCAACCTCTGGGTCCCTTGTGTTGATTTTGAAAAGCTCCACCCCGTCTACCGATAAGTCAACGTGGTCGGTGCCATAAAACCATCCCCTCCAAAACCAATCTAAATCTACTGCTGAAGCATCTTCCATAGTTCTGAAGAAATCCTCAGGAGTGGGATGCTTAAACATCCATCTCTGCGAATACTCTTTGAAAGCAAAATCAAATAGTTCTCTGCCCATGATCGTTTCTCTTAAGATATTCAGCGCTGTGGCCGGCTTGCCATAGGCATTGTTTCCAAATTGCATAATGCTCTCAGAATTGGTCATAATTGGTGATATGAATTTCTTATCACCTTTCATGTAATCCACAATTTGATAACTAGGGCCTCTTCTGGAAGGGAAATTTCTATCCCATTCTTTTTCTGTTAAGTATTGAAGAAAAGTATTTAAACCTTCATCCATCCAAGTCCATTGTCTCTCATCTGAGTTGACAATCATTGGAAAGAAGTTGTGACCTACCTCATGAATGATAACTCCAATCATACCGTTCTTCGTTCTTTCTGCATAAGTTCCATCTTCTTCCGGTCTTCCGAAGTTGAAACAGATCATGGGGTACTCCATACCGATTCTTTTGCCATTCACTGAATAAGCAACAGGGTAGGGGTAGTCAAAGGTGAATTTTGAGTAGGTCTTTACAGTGTGAGCGACTACTTTGGTTGAATATTGTCCCCACAGTGGATTCCCTTCTTTAGGATAAAGACTCATAGCCATTACTGTTCTCTCACCCATTTTCACGGCCATGGCATCCCATATGAACTTTCTGGATGTCGCAAAAGCAAAGTCTCTCACATTTTTGGCCTTGTAAGTCCATGTTTTGGTAGATTTAACTTTCGATTTTTCAGCTTCCTCCGCCTCTTCTTGGGTGACGATAAGAACTGGCTGTGTCGTTGCTGTTCTGGCCTTCTTCATCCGTGCTTGCTGCTTGGCATTCAGAACATCCGTGCTATTTTGTAGTACACCTGTTGCTCCAACAATATGGTCGCCAGGTACAGTTATACTCACTTTGAAATCGCCAAAGGGAAGCGCAAACTCACCACTACCTAAAAACTGCTTGTTCTGCCATCCTTCAACAGCATTATAAACGGCCATTCTTGGATAGAATTGAGCGATAGTATATAGTTTATTGTCGTCTTCTTCAAAGTATTCATAACCTGACCTTCCACCAAATTGCATTCTATCTTGAATATTATATGCCCATTTTACTTTGAAACTGAAGCTTTCCTTCGGATTTAAAGCCGTGGGAAGGTCTATTCTCATCATCGTTTTATTAATGGTGTATGGCAAATCCTTGCCCTTACTATCTTGTACATAGCTTAATTCAAAGCCTCCGTCAAAAACGTTATGAAGTCTTCTGATTTGATCAAAATCAAGATTTTCATCCATTTTCATAGTTCTTACCTTTACGGTTTCAGAATTCTTATCCCTGACGTTTTGGTCTAATTGAACCCATAGATAGGTCAATTTATCAGGAGAATTATTGAAGTAGGTCACTGTCTCTTCACCACTTATTCTGGACTTATCATCATCTAAGGTTATTTTGATGTCATAGTTGGCCTTATTTTGATAGTAGGCATGGCCAGGAGCTCCTGCTGCATTGTGATAGGCATTTGGCGTGGCAAACTCTTGTTTGAGTTGTCGAAATTTATTTTTGTTTGTGCTTTCGTGATCTTGGCCGAAAGCTATTGTTTTGGTTATGAGAAAGATCGAAAGTAATAGAAGTTTGTTTTGAAAATTATGAATTGCCATGATGCCTTATTAAGAATTGCAAATGTAAGGAAAATCAAGCATTTGTGCACAATACACTTGGGTATGTGCAATTATGAAAATGCTCAAGCCAACCTGACTTGAGCATTTGTGGTTCTCTTAATATTACGTGCTATCATTAAAACTTGAAACCCACACCAACTTTCGCAAATTCTGAAGTACTTGCACCGATTTGGAACATTACTAAATCAGTCCCAAAATCAGTTCTAAATGAAATTCCAAGTAAGGGCCAAACAGGCAATGCCTCATCATAAACTGAGGTGTAAGAACCCCCAATCTCGACTAAGCCTTGAGAGCTTTTGGGACCAAATGCAATGTTACAAGCAGCGAGAACATCTATCCCGGCTGCATCTGTACCGAAAAGTTCATAATAATTCCGTGCTCCCAGAGCACATCGAAAATTCAGTGCTACAACTTGATTGGTAGATCTGTAGAATTCTCTTTCATAGCTAAGGTTTACAACGTTGGATAGTAAAACTGAGCCACCGGTTACATAAAAGTAATTCTTTTTTTCTCTTTCAGTTGACTCTTCAATTTGAGCAAATGTGATACATGGCAGTATCAGCATTAATAAATTAAAAATTTGCTTTTTCATTTTATCTAATTTTTATGAATTTTTAAAGAGATAGTATGCCTTAAGGTTTTATAAAAAACATTAGAATTTCCATGGATAGTCAATGGATTGTTGTGGACAGTTCGTGTACTTTGTTAAAATTTATAACCTAAGGACATGTGAAACCACTCCGGAAAGCTAAAGCCAGAAGTAAACACGTATTTTCCGTTTTTGGGATGAGCCCTAAAAGCAATTCCTGCCATGGGTAGTGTGGAATATTTTTGTTCGACATTTGCATTATAATAGGGACTAATACCTCCTTCCAACAACAGTCTGATGGATGGGTCTCTTCCCATTTCTATATTTCCACCAATTATACCGTATTGACTGGTTTCAATCGTATTTTCTTTCCAATCTTCAACCATTATGCCCCCTCCGATCCTACTATTGATTCTGAAGAATTCAGTCTTGGATTTGATCAGTTGTCTTTCCCAAGAGACACTTCCCGTATGAGCGATAATAAGGGTTCCAACACCAACCCGAATTTGATTTTTCTGTTCTATTTTGTTCATTCCATCAATTTCCTGTGCTAGTCCAAGGCTTGATATGAGGAAGAAGAGACTCAGTTTCAAAATGTACTTTTT
>JALEGO010000584.1 GCA_022763165.1 Flavobacteriales bacterium | reverse complement strand
TCCTTCAAAAGGATTCTCACTGTAATCTCCGACCAGTTCCATCATTACAAAAACCCATCCCACGATCATACAAAAAGGAACCGTTAACCAAATAAGCCCCTCTCCCATTTTTTCAAATTCCATCATCATTCCAAATGGAAGAAGTAGAATAAATAAACCAATAAAAATTTGACTTGTATTGGCATATTGTCGTGGCAAAGGATAATTCTTAATGCGCTCGCACTTACCCTGCAAAGTGTAAAAGTTTGTCAATAATTGCTGCATTTCCATATGACGGAAATCATCTATTAAATCTTTCTTCCTTAGTTCTTTAAGATCTCGAGCTTGATGTTCAATCAATTGGGTAGCCCCATTCTTGTAATCTAAAATTTGAGTGAGCTCTTGGGGATCCAGAAGTCCTTTCAAAAACTCTTCCACTGGTTTATCAATCTCTTTAAGTAAACCCAAACCATATCTTTCCTTTCTCTTTAGCGCATGTCCTGCGATATGCTTTGAACTTGAGTTTTCATGTTCCCAAGGCGCCGGTCTCAGCAATTGGCTCCTAAGCTTGTACAGCCATGCAACATGTCGATAAATCAACCTCTCTTTGATTTGCTTAAATTCTTGATCTGAAATACGATCATTTACAAATTGATCTGAGACAAAATTCATTACCATCGCTCCCCAAGATCGACTATCGTTTACAATACCTCCCCATATTTTTCGTGCCTCCCACATTCGATCGTATACTGAATTATTTTTGAATCCAACATAAAATGCTACAGCGGTACCTATAACCGATATTGGCAACCAAGGCAGATGCATCCATTCCCAACCAGTGAGCATATGAATTATTATGGGAACAGCGGCCCAAGACCCAATCCACAATAAATGCCCTCCTGAAAACCTCATTATGGCAAGGGGACTGAAACTCCTTTTAACGTACATCTAATTTGTTTTTTTGCGAAGATAGCTAACAAATCTTCATTGATATTTGCAATTCACTAATTTTGTGATCTATGAAAAGAATTTGGTCTATTTCATTGTTGTCCATCTTGTTTTGGATTTTATCTTGTCATAAAGATCCTGGCGTTAGTCCTTTGATACCCGATGCTTTTCAGTTTGGTGAACCCATTGTCAACAATTCCGCCTTGGAAGGCTACACAGATCAACTGAGTTATGCTCCAGGAGAAATTGTGTATGTCCTGGCTTCATCAAATGTGGACAGTTTTATAACAATTGGCTTGAGAAGATATGGACTGAATCAAGAGTTTGTGTTTGAAGAAGATTCAATTCCTATCATGCAACAAAACTACTTCACATACTCCTATAGTTACGGATGCCATTGGGACACGATTTACTCTTTCAAGTTACCGGATAGTTTGACTTCTGGTTATTTTTCAATTCGCCTTAGTGGTTCACAAAGTAACATTGATTACCTGAGTTTTGTAATCAAGAGTGCAACGCCCAAGGAAGACATACTTGTGATTTCCAACACCAACACATGGCAGGCATATAATGACTGGGGGGGTGCTTCATTTTATACACATATCCATTCTGAAGAAATAAGAAACTCTGTCATTTTGAGTCGACATAGACCTAACAAGAATGATGTGCCCTATGGGGATAAAGGTCATTTACTTGGTCCTGAATTACACCTAGTCAAATGGTTAGAGTCTGAGAACTTGTCATACGATTTGATATCTGACAGAGATTTACATGAGAATGAATTTCTGGAAAATTACAAACTGATTATACTTCATGTACACCCGGAGTATTGGACTTCTGAAATGATTGATAAGGTTGCCGAATTTCGAAATTCTGGAGGTAACATCATGTATCTCGGTGGAAACGGACTTTATTGGTCTGTAGCTTTGGATACTCATCAAATAGAATGCAGAAAAAAGGGAGATTCTTTCACTTATGCAGATGGAACAGGTGGTCTTTGGGCGGACAAAGGTAAATCTCCTTCAAAATTGGTGGGATCTCATTATACAACTACAGGATATGGGACATATCACCCCTACAAAGTCTTCAGTCCAGGACATTGGGTTTTTGAAGGAACTAATCTTGCTGCGGGCGAGGAATTTGGACAATCTAGTCTCAATGGTGGCGGTGCATCGGGACATGAAACAGACAAAATGGACTCAGAAACTCCATCGGAATTCATTCTTCTTGCGAAGGGAACAAACCCTGATAATGGTGGTGCGCAAATGATAATCCGTGAAGAAACACAAACTGAAGGAATGGTTTTTTCTGCAGGATCCATTTCTTATACAGGTGCTCTTTCTACCGACTCAAGAATAGCTAGGATAACAAAGAACGTGATCCAAAGATGCATAAATTGAAAATCCATTTGAGATGAGAATTGACAAATTTCTATGGCATGTGAGAATCTTCAAGACGCGATCTCTGGCAACCAAACATTGTGAAAAAGGTAAGGTCAAATTGAATGGATCAATTTGTAAGCCCAGCAGAAACCTAAGCACAGGTGATGCAATTGAAGTTCACTTCCCCCCTATTTGGAAGACTTTTGAGGTCATAGACTTCCCCAAAAACCGGGTTGGAGCAAAGCTTGTATCTCAATACTTAAACAATACAACACCTGAAGAAGTATTGGAGGAATATCGTATTTATCTTAAACAAAGCCGCGAAAATTTTCAGTTTTGGCAAGGAGGACGCCCCACTAAAAAAAATAGAAGGGATTTGGATGAACTTATGGATTGGGAGTAAATACCAACCTTTCATAATTGATGCGATTCTCAATGATTCCTGCATTTTCTAATGCAAACTGGACACTTTTTATCATTTGTTTGCTTAAATAAGGATGTGTAGCCCACTCAGTTGAATGAAACCATCGATCCGCGTCTTCGGGCAACAATCCATACCTTTCACTGACTAGATCCAGTACATTTGGCGCCTGCATGAAATGATCACAATTAAAGAATAATATTTTCAACAGTTTGTTTAAATCCTCAGAATGATTTTGGATGAAGTCATTCGTAGCTGCAATAACAAAACATGGCCATGGTGTGATATACTCCCCTAGCCTTTTCATTTCTCCTGAATCAACATAAGACTTAGTTGTATACTTTTCCCAATAAAACACATCGGAATGGCAAGTCATTAAAGAATTCCTAGCACCATCCAGATTTTTGATGACAGTAAATTGATCTGACTTTAATTCAATTCCTTTGTCAAAGGCATCTACAATTGCCATCAAATGCGAACCAGATCCAAATCTACTTATAGCATATTGCTTATCATATATTTCCCCGTAGTATTCAATATCGTTGTTCGTGGAGGTATGCACACCCCAAATTAATGGTGTGTTGATGTACTTCGAAACAATTTTACTTGGATTTCCATTGATAATATCTGAAACAATGCCCTCGGTCAACAAAACACATATGTCGACCTCATTTGCTCTGAGTGCTTTGGTCATAGCTCCAGTACCCCCTGGAAAGTCCCTCCATGTTACCTCAAGGCCCTCTTTTCGAAAATGCCCATTCTCCATGGCCAAATGCCAAGGTAAATTGAAATGCTCCGGAACGCCTCCTACTCTAATCATGATAAAAAGAGTGCAATAATAGCGATTAAAATTTTAAACTTCTCGAACGTCATAATCTGTAAAATGTCAATTCCCATTCTTTTCTATTTTTGCCGAAAGTTTTAAAAGATGCTTGAGAACATCATTACATTGGCTCTTCTTATCCTACTCCAAGCGGTTTTGGGATTCGACAATCTGCTATACATTTCATTGGAATCAAAAAGAGCCCCGAAAGAAAAACAGAAATCAGTACGAACTATCGGAATCGGCATTGCAATCGGGCTGCGTATTGCGCTGCTCTTTCTATTAATTAATGTGATTAAATATTTTCAAGATCCTGTATTTAATATTCCATGGACAGATGTGATAGAAGGATCCTTCAACATTCACAGCCTAATTGTTTTAGGAGGAGGAGCTTTTATCATTTATACAGCAATCAAGGAAATTTGGCACATGATGTCCATTGAGGAAGAAGCTCATGAAAAAGCAAAGCCTGCTTCCATTAATAAAATCATAACTATGATTGTCATTATGAACATTGTCTTTTCATTTGATAGTATTTTGAGTGCCATGGCTTTGACAGATGTTTTTTGGGTTATGGCCACGGCAATTGTTGTTAGTGGTATTTTGATGATTTGGTTATCTGGAACGGTTTCGACTTTTCTGCAAAAAAATAAGATGTATGAAGTCCTTGGACTATTTGTTTTATTTGTTGTTGGAATCATGCTACTCACGGAGGGTGCAGAGCTTGCTCACATCAAACTATTTGAAGAACCAATTGAAAAAATGAGTAAGACCACTTTCTATTTTGTCATTTCTATTTTGGTTATTGTTGACATTGTACAAGGTCGATATAAAAAGAAATTGATGAATTTGGAACAAAAGAAAAACAACTCCTGAAATGATAAAAAAAGAATCTCTTCAATTCATTAAAGACCTCTCTACGAACAATAATCGAGATTGGTTTACAGAAAATAAATCCAGGTATACTGCTTGTCATGAGAACTTCATTGAATTTGCCAATGCCCTCCTAGCTGAAATGAACAAACACGATAATATTGAAACTCCAAATGGGAAGAAATCTCTTTTCAGAATTTATCGCGATGTCAGGTTTTCCAAAAATAAAGATCCATATAAATCTTGGATGAGTGGGAGCTTTAAAAGAGCTACTGCTGCTTTGAGAGGTGGTTACTACTATCATTTTGAACCTGGGAATTTTTTCATTGGTGGAGGCTTTTGGGGACCAAGTTCCGATGATTTAAAACATATCCGTGCCCAGATTGCAGCTGACCCTGAGCGTTTTGAAAAGGCTGTAAAGGATAAAAAGTTCACAAAAACTTTTGGAGCACTATCAGGGGATCAGGTGAAAACCGCACCCAAAGGCTATGCGAAAGACCACCCAGCGATTGAGTTTTTAAGGTTCAAACAATTTCTTGGCATGAAGAAATATTCAGAAAAAGAAGCGCTATCAAAAGATTTTGTTCAGATCGTAAACAATGATTTTAAAAATATTCGACCCTTCTTTGATTACATGAGTGATATATTAACAACAGACTTAAATGGAGAGTCATTATTGAATTAACCCTTTTTAATTTATCACTATTTCAATTTCAGTTACACCATCCGGATTTTCGATGATCATGTGGTAAACTCCAGGGGCATACTCATGATGAATTGGGTCTTGAACGAGAATATTCCCACCTTGATCAGTAGTAAAAATTCTTTGATAATGTAAAAGCGACAAATTATCGAAAATTGAAACTCTATACTCTGAATTGGGTTTTAATTTATTACCCTTCAGTGTAAATTCACCATTACTAGGGTTTGGATAAATGCTCCAGTTTTGCTCTTCGAAATCATCCAGAATAAAGATAGGTTTCAATTCGTAATACGTTGTATCACCACTAAAATCAATCTGAACCAGTCTATAGTATGATTGTCCTAAATGAGGGTCTCGATCAATGTACTCATAATCTTGAAGTTGATTGGAATTTGCATTTCCTGAGACCGAACCTATATGTTCATACTCCAAAGTATCAACAGTACGATAAATTTCGAATTTCTCATTGTTGATTTCGGCCAAGGTTGACCATGAAACCTTAACATCATTATTCTCAATTAAATTCACTTTATAATCAGCAAGCTCCACTGGTAATGGAGAATCGGTATTATCCATTGCAGTAAAATCACTGAATGTGGTTAATCCGGGCATACTTACCGTGTTCGTTCCAGTATTCACGCTGCCCACCGATATCCAGTTGGCTCCATCCCATTTCCCAGGAAAATAAACGCTTTCCGAGCCCACAATGTCACCATTCAAATATACAAATGACACATCATAATCGATTGAACCACTAATACCACTTTGATTGATGGTCCAATACCTGTTCAGATATGCTGTCGCACCTGCGCGATTAGGGTGGGGTGAATTTGTAACGCTTACATCTACAAAAGCTGAGCTCAATGAACCATTATTTAGATCAAAGGTAATCGGACTATAATTGCTGTTGTCACCAATTGGAAATTGATAAGTTCCATTAGCATTAAGCATCTTTCGAATGGCAGAACCATTCGTTTGAACATAGGAACTAGAACTTCCACCAACAATATTTGAACTCGAGTTTAAAACGATATTTGCACCACAGACCACATCACCACTAGTTAAAGTCAGACTTCCTGATGAAGAAATGGTAATTTCATTGTTTATCGTGACATTATTTGAAGATTTATTGATGACTAAATCATAGAATTCTTCGCCAGACGCATTACTGATTTGAGAAGCTCCAGAGCCTGAAAAAGTCACGCTTTCCGTTCCTTGGTTGAATCCTGAAGCACCATTAAGATTTGTCCAATTACCAGCAATACTTAAATCCACGCTGCTAACTGAAGCATTCAAAACACCAGTTGCAGAAATGTCCAGATCATTCAAGATGGAAAGATTTACAGTGGGCCTCACTTCTGCGCCATTATTGTCAATGTTGAGATCATAAAAAGTTTCTGGCGTAGAGCTATTAATGGATTGGTTGGAAGTACCATTAAACGTGACCCTCTGGGAACCCTCTAGAAATCCACCTGCGCCATTATTATTGGTCCAATTTCCTTCTAGGAAAATGTTGTTCCCATTTGTAAGAACATTTAAGATCCCTGAAGCGGCTATAATATTCAGGTTTCCAGATAAGTCTAAATTAGCGTTGGTAACAACAGCACCAGAAGTATTTGAAATATTTAAGTTATTGAAAGTTTC
>JALEGO010000583.1 GCA_022763165.1 Flavobacteriales bacterium | reverse complement strand
TTTGTTGTGCCGATATAAGTAGTGCCAAGACAAGTCAAATTTACAATTGCCCCTTTGATATTAAATCTATCAGGAACTTCCAAACTGATTGTAAACTTCTCAGTTTCTTTTTGATGCGATAAAATATAAATGCCGTCTTCTACAATTTTATATCTTAAGTTGTGATCATTGAATTCTTGAAGCGACTCGACTATTTCACCGTTTCTGAAGCCCTGCGCTTTCAAATCATATTTCTTTAATGTCAATTCATATTGCGCAGCGCATTGATCTTTTTGAATATCGAGCAAAGCTGCTTTAGGGAAGGTCGAGTTACTAACAATCCGAAATATTGAGACAAGGTTGACAGCATCACCATCAGCTGTAAGATTCATATTTAATCTTTTGTAATCATATGCAGGGTATTCTTTAAAGACAAAGCCCTCTTTGATCATACACTTGGGTAAGGTAAGTTTAGTATCAAAAGCATTGAAAAGCGTAGTATCACGATCACAAACAATTTTGCTCGCTTTCGTGCTACCTGAAACACCGTTATTTTCCAATAGTTTAGAGCGTTCAATTTGTGTGTAAATCTTTTCTCTGTATTTAACCGCTTTTCTTTCGTTGCTTGAATAATTAATGGTAAGAATATCATAATCTCCGGTAACAGTTGTGTTGATATAAGAAGGCTTTGTTTGAAGATTTTTCTCAAGGTTATTGATGCCTTTACTTGAAAGAAGCTCTGAAATTTTTTTGAATCTCATTTCAAAATTAAACGGAACATCTTGGACGGGTTGTCCATTGTTCAACTGTATTTTGTCTATAGTTGAGCCCTCTAAGTAGGTGATAACATCATTTAGCTTTTCCTTTTGTTCAAGCGAAATTTCTGGGGTTTGAGGATCGTAAAAAATTTTCATGGACAAAAACGAATTGTATTGTCCAAAGAAGGAATTGGACAAGAGAGATAAAGCGATAAGCAAAGAATATTTGTTCATATAAATTTCATTTAACCGCCATTGAGACGAGTTGTTTTGCAAAGGTCACATCAATTTTTAGAAATCAAAGTATTCGGATTTTTTTAAGTTGATTTTAATGTCTTTAAACTACATGACACGAAAAATGTGACCATTTTACTTTTTTCCGTCCAAAGTATCTAAAGTTATAAAATGAAGTTTCTCTTATTGGTTTTGTTGATGAATGGAAGTGATATTGAAGTACCCAATAAAGTGTTGGAACAATTCTCGAAACGAACAACCCATGCTGAGGATATCCAATGGACTAAATTGAAAGCTGGCTACAAGGTCACATATTTTGAATTGGGTCGCAATAAAGTCATGTATTTTGGGCCTTTAGGCTTTGTTGGCAAAGAAATCATCTATTATGAAGATGAAATTCCACAGTCTTTTGATAGGGATTTAATGTCGAGTTGCGTCAACAGTGAGTTGGCCTGGAGTGGTTACTTACACAGGGGTACACATGTGCCATATAAAACAAATCAAAAGAACGCCTATGAGGCTGTGATCAGATGTGATGACGAATTAATCATTCATAAATACAAACTCGATAATTACAACAACATTGTCAAATATAAACTTCAGAACAGACCAGCATCAAAAGCCGAAAAAGTTTTAAAAAGGATGTGAATCATGAGAGGAAAATTGATTTACATATTGCTGTTCGTGATCTCCAGTGCTGTGGCTCAAGATGCAAGAAGCATTCTTCAAGAGATGAACAAACAAATCTCCCAAATCAAAAGGGTTTCTTATGAATTCTATAATCAAGAGCGAATTGATGGGAAATTATTGGAAGCGCGACAGTTAGTGGTGATGCAAAATAGCCCATTGTCCATTTATGCGCTTATGCAGGGACCGAAGAAGGGCAGTGAAATTCTATTTAAAAAGGGAGTGAATGGGGATCAAGTGCTTTTTTCACCAAATGGAAACTTTCCATATGTCAATATGAATTTAGACCCTTTGGGGAGCACTATTCGGGACAACAATCATCACACCATCTTCGAATTAGGTTATGGTCATTTTAAAACCATTCTGTCCAAATCGTTAATAGAAGATGATGTGAAATGTAAAGTTGTAAATGAGACAATCTTCGATGGTCATGAAGTCTACGTGATCACGGTTGATATGCCATATGAAGTTAACACGATAAAAAATTTAGGATCACAGAAGGTGCGGGAATACGCGCAACTCAATGGGTTAAATGAGTATAAGATCATGGAGCTTAATGATTTAGATTTCGGTGAGGTTTTAACAGTTGGAAAATCTTATCGACTCCCAAATCATTATGCCAAAACCATTGAAATCGTTGTGGGCAAGGCTCTTCACCTTCCCTTGAGTATAAAAGTATATGATGAAAGGGGTTTGTACGAGAAGTACGTTTTTAAGAATGTAAAAATTAACGAAAAAGTAGATGCTGAAAAACTGAACGTCAAAAACTTAGGCAAAGCATAAATACATCAAGACATGCTATCACAATATTTAAACACACATAAATGGCCCTTGAAGTGGGTCTCAGAAAACAAATCAGAACTTTTAAGTCAAGAACAAAAACAACTGAGGGTTTTGAGATCTCTTATCTCCAAGGCTTCGGCAACACGATTTGGAGAAGAGCACGATTTTCAACTTCTTTTACAAAACCCTTTGAGTTTGATCAATCTTTTTCAAAAGAATGTTCCCATTTCTGATTATAATAAAATGCACGATGAATGGTGGTGTCAAGGCCATGATAAATCAGGTCTTACATGGCCGGGGAAATCAAAATATTATGCATTAAGTTCAGGAACTTCGGGAGCTCCTTCCAAACACATTCCAGTGACAAAAGACATGCTTCACGTCATGACTAAGAACAGCATAAAACAATATCGAAGCATAACGAGAATGGGGCTCCCAACCACATTTTATAATAAGGGAATTTTAATGATTGGTGGTTGCACTGATCTTCAACAAATAGCTCCGAATCAATTTGAAGGAGATTTAAGCGGAATTCTTGCTAAAAATATGCCGATTTGGTCTCGGTTTCTCTATAAACCAGGCAAAGAAATAGCCCGACAAAAGGATTGGAGTCAAAAGTTAGCAATGATCATTGAGAACGCCCCTAAATGGGATGTAGGTTCGATGGTTGGAGTGCCAGCATGGCTACTGTTGGTCATTGAGAAGGTGATAGAAAAATACAAACTCAACAACATTCATGAAATATGGCCCAATTTTCAATTGATTGTGCATGGCGGTGTTTCTTTTGTTCCGTACAAAGAAGCATTTGCTAAAGTCATGGGCAAACCCATGAAATATATGGAAACTTATCTGGCTTCAGAGGGTTTTGTGGCCTTTAGAAAAGAGGAGTCTGATGAAGGTATGAGCATGATCTTGAACAATGGCATTTTTTATGAATTTGTTCCTTTTAATGATGAGAATTTTGACGGGAACGGTGAGCTTAAGGAAAATGCGAAGGCATTAACCATAAGTCAAGTTGAGAAAGGGAAGGAGTATGCCATACTGATGTCTACGGTTTCAGGCTTATGGCGCTATCTTATTGGTGATACCGTAAAATTCACCAATGTCGAAAAAGCACAAATCTTAATCACCGGTCGAACCAAGAGTTTCTTGAGCATGTGCGGTGAGCACCTGTCAGTAGATAATATGAATATGGCTATTTCGCAGACTGCTCAGGATTTTGGCGTAGTGTGTAAAGAATATACTGTCATTGGAAAATCTCAAGGCAGAGCCTTTTCACATCATTGGTATTTAGGTTTGGATAATACTAAAATCAATAAGCAAAGCTTTTTAGAGAAATTAGATGAAAAGCTAAAAGCACTCAATGATGATTATGCAACAGAACGCGATCACGTTCTCAAAGATTTGACAATTGAATTATTGCCTGTTTCAACCTTTAACAATTGGATGAAAGCGAAGAATAAAATGGGTGGTCAGCACAAGTTTCCTCGGGTTTTGAAGGGGAATTTGATAGCCGAATGGGAAGATTTTGTGAGTTAATTGATTTAGTGAAAGAAAGAAAATGTTAGAAGCAGTTATTAGTGGAGTGGGCCTTGGATTGATGCTAAGTATATTTACTGGGCCAGTTTTTTTGAGATTGATAGAACTGGGCGTTAGTGTGGGGCCAAAGCGAGCAATGGCTTTGAGTGTTGGAGCTTTATTGAGCGACCTGCTCTTTGTTGGTTTGCTTATGTTTTTCCTCGTTGGTATATCGCAATGGATGGAGGCGAGCTCAGGCTATTTTAACCTTATTGGAGGTTCTATTTTTGTTGGCTTTGGCATTGCCAAAACGATTTCTGCCTTTCGGAAAGATAAAAGTCAATCCGACTCAAACCGAGTAAGTTCCTGGAAGAAGTTGTTTGCTGAAGGTTTTCTGATCAATACAATGAATCCAGCCGTCATTATTTTTTGGATTGGAGCAGTTTCTTTGGCCAAAACCCAATACATGGACGGTACTTCAAAAGTTTTTATATACTTCCTAGCATGCCTTGGGACGATCTACTTTTTTGATAGTCTCAAGGCATTTGGATCTTCAAAACTCAAAACGATCTTGAAGCCTGTTCACATGCAGGTCTTTAAAGGTGTGGTTGGAGTGATTTTTATATTTCTTGGCTTAAAATTGTTGATTGATATAATTTAATTATTTTGCTTGCCAATAAGTATCAAAAACTGATCTAAACAAGAACTACTTAAGCACTAGATTTCTCCGTTCCGTTCCGCTACAGTCGAAATGACCATTGTGATACTAGTATCTGTAAGTTGTTCATTCAGCACGGCTGTCATGTCGACTGAAACAAAGTGGAATGGAGACATCTGCCATCGCGCAATCTGATCCCTCCGGGACTTATGGTGAGTTTGTCGAATCCATGACGTTCATGAAAAAGTAATAGACAAAATTGTTGTTCTCCTTTCCGCTCCGCTTTAGTCGAAATGCCTCTTGAGGTTCTTCTACAATTTGTCTAGTCTTTAGTAAGAAAGATCAAAGAATTGATTTGACTAATTGCGCGAAATACGTAATTTATTTCTAATAATACCCTGAAAAATACTGTCTTCAAAACACGGAATTCTTTAGTTAATTCACGAAAACAAATAATATGAAGATTGTTTTCATTTTAACACTTATATTTTTCCCAAGTATTTTTTTAGCTCAAACTGCCAAATATTATGTGAATGGTTTTTCTCAAGAAATTATCAGCACTTCCAATAATGTCGTTGATTTCGTTACGGATATTTCAGTTATAATACCGATTAATGAGTATAAAGATGACTTTGATCATATCAGCCTGGAACTATGGTGTGATAATGATGCTAGGCAGAACAGAGTTTATTACAGGTCATTTTCCAACATAAGTGAAATCCCTCGGGACTCATTACATTTTTGGATCTCGTGTAAGGATCAGGTGCATCCAGAACTGGCTTTTTACCGTCCATTAGTAAATCCAGTTCCATTCAGTTACTTTGCTTCCAATATATTGGATTTTAATGAGTTATTTGTTTTTGTGAAAATTATAGGCATAAAACATCAAAAAGTTGATGGCCGAGGACATTACACGTACACTGATTTAGATGTATCGCCTACTATTATTGCAATAAACTCGAAATTGCTTTCTCAGATAGAATAATTGTGATTTCATCTCTTTTTTTGGATACCTTTATCTAGTGAGAAATTTGCGTGTTTACCTTGGTCTTATTTTAGTGTCTTTTATGGTTGGTTGCATTGAGCCTCAGCCAAATTTGAACACTTATTCCGAAAAGGTTATAGAAGAGAATAATGTTAGTCAAGCAGAGATTTTGGCTCATGAGTTCGTAGATACCACTTATGTGCCGATTTATTCCGATATATACAACAGAAGTGCGAATGAACGTTTCTATCTGACGGCCACATTGAGTGTAAGAAATACGAGTTATCGTGACACCATGATTATACGAAAAATTGACTATTTCAATACGACAGGGGAATTGGTTGAAGAATACCTGGAAAGCCCGATATATCTAAATCCAATGGGCTCTATCGATTATGTGATCGATGAGGAAGACAAGAAAGGAGGGAGTGGAGCTAATTTTATAGTTATTTGGTCGGCAAATAATATAAAATTCAAACCCGTTATTCAGGCTGTGATGATTTCTACAAGTGGACCTCAAGGTGTAGCTTTTACAACTGATGGGGTTTCAACTAATAATTAGATTCAACCTGAACTTTGGATAAGAAAAACCTCCAGAAACACTGTAGATGTTGATATTTATGATGTTTTATCCGCAGTACTAGCTAATATCAAGAATAAAACATTATAAAGAACTCATATAGAGTGTTTTCACCTAGTGATCCGGCTAAAAGTCCATTCTTCCGCGTTAAATTTCATCATGTTAGCTTGGTTAGCTTTCTTCAATTCGCCTTGAATACTGGACTTTTCGCGCGAACTGGTGATTTTTCTTATCCAAAGTTCAGGTTACTCCTTTACGCAGGTAATTCCCCATATGCAAACGGCCTCTTCAGAGCGGTTGAAGCAAACTTCCTTTTCATTAAGAATAGTTACATTGTTGCAATCAGATAGTTGTGCATTGGGAAACAAGAGTTTCGGATTTATTTTTTTATTGAATTTGAGCGATATTGATCCGTTTTTCTCAATATATTTTCCTTTCAATTTGAAATATTTACCCTCACCAAGTGGATGTACAGCAAGATTGAAAGTTTTATTTTGTTTTAAAGTAAGTTCTATACTTGCTAGGTCATTTGCCGTAGATTCATATTCGCAATAGATATCATTGCTAGGTAATAGCCATATCCAAAAATACATCATCAGTAATTTCATATCTTAATTTTCTTTGATATATGAAAGAAATGTGCCTTATTGCAAATTGGATTTCTAATAGACTGATGTTTAGACTTCAATGAGGTGTATTGTAGCGGTGAGACAATATGGAAATCTACCATTGAAATCCACATTTTGTGGAATTATTTCTACGGAAGCAAATAAGGGTTGGTTGTAAATATTTGATTTTCATAACACTAAAATAATTGGGGGTTGGAATAATTTTTGCATATATATTTGGTCCCTGGCCTTGCTCAGATTAATCAAATGAATAAAGCAAAAAGCAAAATATTGGTATTTGACGATGACAAAGATTTGTGCCATATGTTAAGTATAATTCTTAAAAGACATTTCGATGTCATTGTTAAGCATAGAGTGTCTGAGGCTATTTCAGATATACGAGAAAATAAGCCAGATTTCATCCTGATGGATTTAAATATTCCGGACATTGGAGGAGAAGAAACAGCCAAAACAGTCAAAAGGACTGACAAACTGAAAGATATTCCACTTTACTTATTCTCCGCGAACAGTGATATATTGAATTCCGTAAAACGATCAAATGCGGATGGTTATATAAAAAAGCCTTGCGATAAGAAGATCCTTATAGAAAGTATAAGGGCAGCTTTACAAGCTTAGCATCCAGTTTAAAATTGGTTGATGCAACTTATCACTATTCGGTTCACAAAATGGTTCATGATGCATTCTTGAAAGTATGAGTGGCTGAATTCTATTTATACCGGAAAAACGATCTAGCATTTCCAAATCCACAAATTGGTCCCGATCACCCCATACTAAGTAAGTTGGAATTGGTAATTTTTCATTGGTTAATAATTTACCGTTTCTAAGTAGTGAAAATAGAAGACGGAAGCTCATATTGGTGTGAATATCGTTATCTCGTAAAAACTCCTCTAGGACCGACTCATCAGAACTTAAAATTTTAGGCGCAAAAAAAAAGGAAGACATATCAAAACCATAGTCAATAGCTTTTTTCATTAAGCCTAATTTCATCAGAGATGGATTAAATTGTATTCCAAACATCGGAGCACAAAGAATAATCCCGTCACAAGTATTGGAGTGCTCTAAAAAATACCTAGCAACAATGTTCCCGCCCATACTGTGAGCATATACAAAAGTCTTACCTTCTTTTATTCCGACCTCCAAGAATTTCGTAAATACTGTGTGGAAGTCTTCACTGAGCTGTTTGCCATTTGTGACTTTTTCAAATTGGCCATTAGAAAGCCCATGTCCACAATGATCATAAGCCCAGACCTCAAACCCAGAATTTTGAAATTGATTTATGAGCTTTTCATATCTCTCTTTGTAAATTCCAAAACCATGACAAAGAAGTATTTTGCCTTGGATAGGTAGCTTGGCTTTGTAGGTTCTAACATCTAAATTGTACTTATGGATTGATTGCACTTCCATTGTGCAAAAGTAAGAAGGTTTATTATTTGTGGAATGGAAACTTAAATTCTACATTCTGTAGAATATTAACCCCAAGATAATCTCAAGGAAATGTTTTTAAAATTCAGAAAATCAAATAGTTGTGAATTTGTGATTTACTGGCAGAGTTCTTTCATAGTTATGGCCAAATCAAAAATATATTAAAATGAAATTATCGAAATATTTAAAAATGACAGTACTTGGTAGTGCCTTATTTATTGGATTGAGTGCTTGTCAAGAGACTTCAACCGAAACTGTGAAAGAAGAAATTTCAGAAGCTGTAGAGGAAACCGAAGATCTGATTGAAAAAAAGAAAAACAACTTATTTTCCGAGTTAGAATCAACGAAGGAAAAAGTTGAAGATAAAATTGAAAACACCTACCAAGATGCTACTCAGGAATCTAAGCAAAAATGGGAGAAGTTTGAAGATCAACTGGAGAATCAAATGGATAAATTAGAAAATGCCACTGAGGATCAGATTGATAAAATTAAAGATGAATTCAATGATCTGAAAGAGGAAATTGATGAAGAGTTGAAGAGCTAAAATTAGAACAACTGAGGGAACCCTTAAGGTTCCCTTTTTAAAATATACTTATGGATTACGAAAAAGTTAGTGAAAATTTACAAGAATATGGTCGTTTAAGATGGGAGCATACCAAATTGACTGTGATTGAGGAGGCCTCCAAAATTGGGTCTAAACTTATTGTGTTTTTGATTCTCTTTACACTGATAATTTTAGTATTTGCAATGCTTTCAGTTGGAGGCGCGAATTATTTGAACACGGTTTTCAGCAATTCATACAGTGGTTACTTTTTCGTAGCAGTATTGATCTTAGGAGTATTATGTCTGTTGTACGTACTTCGAAAGAAATTTCGAAAGATTTTCTTTTCAATCCTTCTTAACAAATCAATAAAAACAAATTCCTAATGCATCCATTTTACAGAAAGAAATTAGATATTGAGAAAAGGATGATTCGGATTGAAGAGCACCTAAAACATGAAATTCGGGATGCTCAGATATCTGATTTTTTACATTTAATACCGGTAGAGTCCATTCCAAATTTGAATCTGACATCTGGAACCAGCAGTGTGTCTAAGACATCAAGTTATACGGATTTGATATTAGATATCATCATGACCTCAAGTAATCTTTTTTCTAAGATCCAAATGCTCCTGCCCAATAATTCTGAGGAAAATGAACCATAGGCTGGCCAATATCTTTTACGGTTTGGGTTCTATCATCATGTTAGGATTCTTATTGATTATTGGTCAACACATTATTGCTCCTATTATTATTAGTGGCTTCGTTGCTATAGCCCTTCTGCCAATCTACAGTAGGCTCTTGAAACATCTCAAAAGTCAATTAATAACTGGATTATTACTGATCATTGGCCTATCTCTTGTTTTTTTGGGGATTGCAGGGATGGCTTCATGGCAATTCGCTCAAATCTACAAAGATCATTCTGGTTTTGCAGAGAAATTACAATCGATACCGGCACAATACAATTTTGATGAATACATTGCTGTCGACAAAGAATCTCTCGTAGGAATGGTGAATAGCGGCAGTGCCTATATATTAAACGGTTTTCAAAGTATTAGTGAGGTAGCGAGTGGGCTGCTCTTGAGTCCTATTTACATCTTCTTCTTTCTTTTTTATCGAAAAAAATTCATGAAACTGGCAATACATGTTATGGGCCTCTTAAGTTTTGAAACAGTAGAGCCTTTGAATAAAGTTAGTGATGTGATTTCAAACCATCTCAAAGGGATGTTAATCGTTACTTCAGTGATGGGAATTGCTTTGAGCGCGGGATTATATTTTCTGGGCGTCCCATATGCCATTTTCTTAGGATTTTTTTCGGCAGTTTGCGCAATTATTCCTTACATAGGAATTTTAATTGGAGGAATTCCTGTCCTTCTTATTTCTTACCTTACTCAAGAGTCGTTGACCACCTTAGCGCTCATAATGGGCTGGTATGCTCTGATTCAGGTTTTAGAGGGTAATATTCTTACACCAAAAATAGTTGGCAATGAGGTTAATATAAACCCCTTCGCGGCCATAATATCACTGTTGATAGGAGGTGCGGCTTGGGGTATTATAGGGATGATTATTGCCATTCCCACAATCGCAATTATTCAGATTTTTCTGAAACAAGCTAATACCGGATCACGCTTTGCTAAGGTGCTTTCAAATTAATGTGAATATTGAGGAGGTTCATTCAATTTATACTAAGTTCAGTAATTCATTTTGAGAATTATAGAAAGAGAAAATCACCTCAATGGAATTTGGTTTTTGGCTTCTTTAGTTACTTTATCATTGGAACCATATTATTGGCATTACCCATTTGTCATAAAACAAGAGTTTCATTTATTGACAATATGTTTACATCAGCTTCTGCCGTTTCCACGACAGGATTGGTCTCGGTAAATATTTACGATTCTTACAATTTTCTAGGTCAATTCATTATTCTTTGTTTGTTCCAAATTGGAGGAATAGGGTATATGACCTTGACTACCTATTACTTACTTATGACAACGAGCAAATTGAGTCGTTGGCATAATAGTATTATGGGAGCAGAGTTTGCTATGCCTAATTCTATTCGAATTGAAGACTTTATAAAAAGCACCATTGTTTTTACATTATTTATGGAAGTATCCGGTGCTTTAGCCTTATTTCAAGTTTTAGATATACCCAATGCCAACTTTTCCGAACGGCTTTGGTTTTCAGTTTTTCATAGTGTATCTGCTTTTTGTACTGCTGGATTTAGTCTCTTCTCAAATAGTTTCGAAAATTATACGGCAGATTTGCACGTAAATGTGGTCCTCTCTATTCTTGCTATTGCCGGTTCCTTAGGTTTTATCGTGATAACAGATTTATGGTATCGCATTACTCGCAAGAGCAAGAAACTATCTTTTACAACCAAAATTGTAGTGACAGCATTTTTATTATTACTCATTGTTGGCGCAAGCATATTCTACTTTGCAGAACCACTACTCGGGAATCATGAAACCCCATTGCTAGCTTCCTTTTTTCAGACAATGTCTGCTATGACAACGGTTGGATTTAATTCGGTTACAATCAGCTCTTTAAGCACTCCCATTATTTTGATAATCATTTTTCTGATGTATATTGGTGCCTCTCCATCTGGTACGGCAGGGGGCTTGAAAATTACAACGCTCACCGCGCTCGTTTCTATATTGATCAGTCGTCTAAAAGGAAGAAAAGAAATATCTTTTTGCAACAAAAAGATTCCCTTCAACCGTTTGTATGTAGCCACTTCTTCATTTATTCTATATACTTCATTAATCTTTCTTTTTACCTTCTTGTTTACGCTCACAGAACGAGCGGATTTAGAAGTAATTCTCTTTGAAGTAGCATCAGCCTTAGGTACCGTTGGTATTAGTATGGGGCTCACCGCTGATCTGTCAATTATCGGAAAAATGATGACGGTTTTACTAATGTTTGTCGGACGCGTGGGTGTGCTGACTTTTGGTTTTGCACTATTGCAAAAAGTTGAAGCTGATAGGCAAAATGTGACAAAAGAAGATTTAGCTGTTTAAGCTCTTTGTTGGGCCTGATTTACTTAGAAATCAGTCCTTCAGCTACCATTAAATGAACAAATGACAGTCATCGCAATCTTTTATTTCTCCATAATAAGTTTCCCTATAGTTGTGTAGAATTTTAATTGGAATGCCAAGAAAGTATTTTTTGATGTACGTGACGCGGGAAATGAGGTTCCCCATTCTAGGTGTAATAAAAGTTTCAGTTTTAGTATTTCGTTTGATATAAAATAATTTCATTTTGTATAAATAATTAATAATAAAAAAGGCATCTTGAGCAAACTCAAAATGTTAATGGAATGGTTTGGATTAACTTTAAAACTTGAAAAGAATTACTTCCCTGGAGGTATGAATTTGTCTGATTGATTTCTAAAAACCAAAAAGCTGAAGCAATATATTCGTTGATTTCTCTCGTTGACGAGTTTTTCTAGCATATACTGCAAAGATACGAATTTTAAGACTTTTTGTCAAGATTGGATGGTTCTATGCCCTCACAATGTTCTTAGATGAGTTGTGGAGATATTTCTACAAAATATAGCGTTCTACACGCGTTGTGTAAATGTTAATTTTCCATAATCATTTGTTTTTAAGTGTTTTATAAAAAGGGAATGGCTTTTTCATAACTAGTAGAAAAAAGTTATGAAAATCAAAAGACACACAAATAAATTTTATATCGGCATGCTGATCGTTATGACGATTGCCATATTGATAGCATTTGCTATGTCCCCAGATCATTTAGCTGAATATTATTTCTCAATTAAATAGATATGAAGTTTCTAACATATTTCTTGGCAATTATTGCCTTTCAGGTATCAGTATCGGCACATTCATTGAAAATTGAAAAATTCATGGATGAAGATCGAAACGCTTATTTCATAGTTCCTTTTAAAAATTTGTACTATCCTGATGAAAGTGATTCTTTGAGAGTTTATGAAAATAAAGGTGATCAAGATTTACTCGTGACAAAATATTCTGAAGATGGTAAATATCTTTGGAGTGCCCATTTTTTAAGTCCTCAGAGGATTGATAATGTTCAGCTAAGCCAATTTCAAGACGGAAAGCTGTTTGTAGTTGGAACGTTTGTGGGCTTACTAAACATTGATGATGGAAATCAGCGTCAATTTGTCGATAATGATGAAAATAGTGCGTATTTCTTTGCTGAGATTACCTCTGAAGGAGTTTGTCAAAACTTTTTTAGCTTGTCCAAAGAATACATGGATAACAGTAAGCTTACCATCAATGATGTTGATTATGGCATGGGCAGATTCCATATTACAGGTTTCTTTTCAGGATCTGTAGACCTTGATTTGTCAAATGAAACTCACTATCTAAACTCATCTGCTCCTTTTCAAGCTTTTACGGCTTCTTATGAACTTTCAGGAGGTTTGATTTGGGTATATGGTCCCGAAGCTGAAACTTGTATGGTCGGGAATGCAGTTACCGAAGATAATGATGGTAATGTCTATTTTACTGGACATATAAAAGACCCTAATACGAAAGACGAAGGTTCAAATGGAAGATATGCTTTTGTATCTAAATTCGATAAGAATGGAACATATATGGACGGGTTTATTCTTGAGGGTACTGATCTTTTCGAAAGTCACCATATTCAAGTGGGGGGTAATAACGTTTGGATTGCAGGTATTTTTCGAGGAGGGGTTGACTTTAATCCAGATACCGTTCGCAACATTTCTTTTGCGCATAATACCAATGTCTTTTTAGCTAAATATGAAAGCAACGGTGAGTTGCTTGATTATAAGACATTCTCAGACAGCACAAATCTTCAAGCTTCTGATTTATGGGTTGATCAAAATCAAGTATTGTTGATTCACTCAAGAACGGAAATGCCTTATCTCGATCGAATGGTCCACATTTTTGATGAAAAAATCATCTATGAAGAAGATGTTTATGGCTTTATTGGTAAACCTCATTTGAGGATCAATAACGCATTGCAGAAGAATCAATCCGTTTACTTGGGAGGCATAGATCTAATATATGATCTTTCCAATAAAGACTTTATAAGTCAAGCGGATTAATCATTCAAATTTACTACTCAATCTGTAGAAAAGCTTCTACAGGGCATTAGTTAGGATATTTATAATAAATAGATATTCAAATACTTATAAAAAATAAAACTTGGTTCACTATTTGGATAATGAGTAACATGAAAATTAAAAATACGCTAGGAAAATATCTGTTTGGATATTTCACGTTGTTAACAGCTTTAGTAATTCTAACACTGATTATCACTCCAATTGATATTCTTCTAGATCTAAAAGAATAAATTATGAAACACTTAATATATATAATAATTGTAATGTCTATGCCATCATGTATGCAGGGCATTTTCAAATCAAATGACTATCCTGAAATTGAGGGAGAGATTGGTAAGAAATATCACATTGACAGTCCAAATACGGACAAGGATGATGTGAATGGAAATGCTGCTTGGGATTGGATCAAAAGACCCTTTTTCAAAAAAGATAAATGGACTGAACCCAAATACGATGTTAATGACAAAGAAACTTCCCTGTTTTTGTTTGAAAAAGACACCATCACGTACAAGGGTAAAGAGCCCATTAAAGTTGAATGGGATTGGAAAGCCCTATTGACGGATGGCAAGGATGAGAAATAGAAAAAAATATACAAGAAACTTAAAGAATAAATAAGATGGACTTGAAAGAACCCACAAACATAATTATTGAAAAATTAACAGGTTGGTACGAAGTTATTGTACAATCGTTACCAAATCTTGCTGTTGCTGTGATTGTGATGATCGCCTTTGCATTTACTGCAAAATTGGTTAAAAGAGTAATGGCGAAAATTACCAATCGATATATGGATGATTTTTACCTAAAAAGATTCACAAAGAACATCAGCTACATAATGGTGATCGTTGCTGGGGCTATTATATCATTGAATATCCTGAATTTGGATAAAACAATTACTTCGTTTTTAGCCGGAGCAGGAATAATTGGTTTGGCCTTAGGTTTTGCATTTCAGGAAACAGCCACTAACTTTATTTCAGGACTCTTCATGATTGCACGAAAACCCATTAAGAGAGGTGATCATATTGAGGTAGGAGGCGAAGAAGGCATCGTTGATAAGATTGGACTTAGAACAACCAATATTGAAACTTTTGATGGCAATCTCGTCATGGTGCCAAACAAAGATGTATTCCAAGGTGTGGTTAAAAATTACTCTCACAAAACCAGTAGAAGGGTTGACATTCCATGTGGGGTTTCCTATGGTGATGATCTTGAAAAAACAATAGAAGTAGTACATGAGGCATTATCAACTATTGAC
>JALEGO010000058.1 GCA_022763165.1 Flavobacteriales bacterium | reverse complement strand
CGTGCTCCATAGTCTAGCCAATTCAATCCAAAATCATCATTGAATTCTTTTTCATTGTACTGATACTTATTTTCTTGTCCAGTTACAGTATTCCATGATCCTTCCATGTTCATCCCAAAAGGATAGTAGTGATTTCTTTGAAGAACTTCTCCATCATCAGCCAAGATTTCACCATCCGAATTTAAGTCAGCAAAGGTTGCTCTTGTATTACCTAGGTGATCCTTGATTGTGAATTCTGTTTGGAAGGCATTTCCTTGCGCGATAAACCTGCCTTCTTGATGATAAATGGCCTCAAGACTATTATCAACGTATTCAAAAAGTCCAAAATAATCTTTCTTTATCCAATTTGCATCACCATTGGCTTTTGTTTCTTTGGACAATTTATTGCCGAAGGCATCATATAAAATTCTTATGGAATCTCCATTATCAAAGGACATTATGAAAGGTAGATTGTAGACATTGTATCGGATATCCATCTCTTTGTGGTTGTCTCTAATCATGTTTCCGAGATCATCATAGTTATAGGTTGCCACATTTTGATTTGATTGAAAACCTTCTGTTAAATCACCCAGCTCTTCTATGGCTTGAAGTCTGTTATCCATACCTATGGTATAAACCAAATTATCAATGTCCACACCACTCAGACCATTTCTACGAAGTGAGGTAATGTTTCCATTAAGGTCGTAATCAATATTACCAATATCATAAGTTCCAGTTGCTTGATATATCCCGTTGATTTTCTCGGCAAATTGAGCTCCTTTCAATTGATTTCTGCTGTCATACGTAAAACCATATCCCTTGACATGATCTTCACAGCCGTCTCTCCATTCAATAGCCGATACATTACCATTATATTGCGGTGCAACTGTCAAATCAGTTCGTGATTGATCATAACTCAAACGCATAGAGAATATGTCGTTGCTTGGTTCCAAATCTATTGGTTTGACCTCATTATTATTGGAAATAACTGGAGTACCACCTTTGGTTCTTCCATTTTTTCCAGTACCGCTAAAACCTATGCCTACTTCAAGTTCAGAGATGACATTGCCACAATCATTTAATCCGTTGATTCCGGTAATCCAACCTCTGATATTATATCGATAGTCAACATCCTGCAGGAACTCTGTTCCAGAACTATTTGTTGCACCTAAACTTTTTCGTCTTAATAAGTCACGCTCATTAAACGCTTGTTTCGAAAGGAGCTGCTTGTCTCCGCCATTCAACGTTACAAATGAATTGATAAGACGCCCAGCGTGATCATATTCATATTCGAGATCCATTACCGTTGCGTTGGACTGAGTCCCTAGTGTTGCTCTGTGCAAAGTACTTTCAAATACAACTAAGCCTCTAAAATCGTATGAGGCGTTCACGATGTCATCTTCACCAGTGGAATTTTCACTTACAGTTTGAATTTCTCTGTAGAAATCATCATAGAAGATTCTACTATTTAAGTACTTATCTACACTTTCACCATCAATTTCTAAAACTGCTACTTTGGTTCCCGTTAGTAGATTTATTGATTTTACCGTTGGGTTTACGTTAAAGCTAGAATTTGGAATGAATTCTTCATTTGCATCAATGGAACCGTTACTATTAAAATCATACTGATCATAGTAATTCACACTATGGACTTCAGTATTGGAAGTTGGGAAGGCCAGATTATTAGTATAGCCGAAAGTCAAATTTGCTCTTTCCTCAAAAAGACCATCTGAAATACTAGGTAATGATGAACCCGAGTAAACACCGGTCATAATTTCACGACCTAAAATATCATGCTTAGTAAATATTTGATTTCCTTCTGAATCCACTGTCAAAGCTGGTCGGTCCAATTTGTCATAATAAATTCTTTCCAATGACCGTCCAGGAAGATTCTTTCTTATGAGTCTGTTTCTGCCATCGTAAGTATAGGAGTATATGCCTTCAACGATTCCTGCGGCCATGCAATTATAATTTCCTGAGTTTTTCATTTCCTCAAAAGCCATAGGTGGGATTACATATTGGACTCTTCCGAACTTATCATATACCCAATATGTAACAGCTCCTTCAATATCACTCATAACTGTCCTGTTGTAGTGATCTTTGTATGTTTTAGTTACTTGACCTTCTTCATTTATTGAAGTTTGAACAAGAAGTGCATTGGCTGGGTAAAACCCATTTGATGTAGCACCATTAAACATAGGAACTTCGCCAATCGCGTTAGATCGGTATTGGTAATTTAGTTCCTTACCAGATCCAATTTTCCAGTTCGCTCCTGGATTGGATGATTGAACAGATCGATTTAGAGGACTATCATCAAATACTGTCTCGAAATACGCAAATGCATTCAGGGATCCATAGAACACATTTTGAAGAACCGCTGAGTTTCCTCTGTAGTCCCCGCCATTCGATACACTCGTAAAAGGAAGAAATTTCTTTGTTTCAAGGCCATATTGATTGTATTCATGCATTTGAACCACATCCTTTCCTGATGGAGAGTATTTGATAGCAACTGTCTGAAGTTTACGGCCAAGACCATCGACAAAAGTTTTTATTGTATTAATCTCAGAATCATCCAAATTGGATACATCAGAGATATTCTTTACACCATCTATTAGAATGATGCTCTTCTCTACATAATTCTCTCCGACAATATCATTATCGTAGTAAGTGTAAAACTCAACAATATCATTGTTAAAGTTGCGAATGACACTTAGGCGCTGGTTGCCATCGTATTCATAAAACTCTGCATTATTGTTGAAATTCGACTTGAGAAGGAGGTTCATTGACTCATTGTCATAGGTGTAGGTTTCCATTAAAGCATCGATTGGAAAAACCCTTAATTCATCAATGATACCATCACCTGAGATTGTAATTGTGTTATTGGTTAAAGGCAATTGGAGCTCGTCCTGAAAAGAGTTAAAACTACT
>JALEGO010000057.1 GCA_022763165.1 Flavobacteriales bacterium | reverse complement strand
GGGATTGGTCATTCCCTGGTGGAAACCCAAGTACCTCATCTGATAAATATCCAAACTCCTATTATGACAGTCCTGGGACTTATGATGTTTCTTTGACAGTTTCTGATGGCTTTACAGCTTTTACGAATAATAAAGTCGGTCATGTTTTTGTCGCAGATCCTGTAAGTAACTATTTACCTATTCAAGAAGGTTTTGAAACTATGATTGCACTCAGTGATGATTGGGGAATTATAAATCCTGACCAAGACAACATCAGTTGGAAACTTGGCAGTGTTGGTGCCACCGGATCCGTATCCGCGATGCTCGAAAATGTAAATAATACCAACCCTAACATCATAGATGAACTTGTTAGCCCAGGTGTAGATTTGAGTCCTTTCAATAGCGCTGCAATTGAATTCAAATACGCGTATGCACGCAAGACGGCCTCTGATAATGACAAATTGATTTTCAGGGTCTCTACAGACTGCGGATATAGTTGGGATTTATTGTGGGTAGGTACAGGAAATACCCTAGCTACAGCAGTTGATCAAACTCAACCTTTTGTGCCTAGTACAGATGATTGGCAAACACAAACGATAAATGTTCCCACACCATTTTTAGAGGAGGGTTTCATCTATAAATTTCAATTTATAAGCGGAGGTGGAAACAACATTTATTTGGATGATATTAACATCAGTGGTACTTATAAAGATACTCCTATACTTTATCAACCTGCCGATGGAGCAAAAGTATATTCAACTGATGTAAAAATTGACTGGAAAGCTTTAGGAGGTTTAATCACTTATGAATATCAAGTGGCCTTAGATCCTAATTTCAATTCACTTGTCTCAAGCGGAATTAAAGCATACATATCAGCAAACCCTTTGAACTCTGATACTGAAGAATTGCTTTCCGGACTTACAATTGGACAAAAGTATTATTGGAGAGTAAGGGGCGGCTCAAATAACGGTCTCACAAACTGGAGTCAAACTTGGGAATTTGAGCCAGCAGCTATACCATTAGATATTACCGAACAACAATTTACAGAGGACATTAACCTATACCCAAATCCTGCTAATGCGATGGTTAACATTTCGGGTAAGACATTAACGAATTACTCATCACTTGTACTAAGAAACGGCTTAGGGCAGACGATTAAGATGATTCCAATAAACCAGAATGAGTTGATTACAGTTCCACTCGAGAACCTGGTTTCAGGTTTATATTTCTTTGAGTTTGTTGCAGAACATCAGACCTCCAAAGTTTTGAAGTTTATTAAAGAATAAAAAACTAATCCTCAGAGAGCAATTCGAAATCGATTTGCTTTTTGAGGACGTCTACATCAGCTATTTTAACCATGACTGGATCCCCTAGTTGGAAGACTTTTTTATTGCGTCTACCCACTACACGATAGTTTGCTTCGTCAAAAAAGTAGAAATCTCCTTGGATATTTCTAAGACGAACCATGCCCTCGCATTTATTTTCGTTGATTTCTACATAAATACCCCATTCTGTGACCCCAGAAATGGTTCCTTCAAATAATTGCCCGATTTTTTGTTGGAGGAATTCCGCCTGTTTGAATTTAATCGAATCTCTCTCTGCTTCTTCAGCCAATTTTTCCCTTTTCGATGAATGTTGGCAAAGCTTCTCATAATACTCTTTTTTCTCAACATTCTCTTTGTTTAAATAAGCCTGTAAAAGCCTGTGAACCATCATATCTGGGTAACGCCTAATCGGTGATGTAAAATGAGTATAATATTGAAATGATAACCCATAATGTCCTCTATTCTCAGTAGTGTAAATAGCTTTTTGCATTGTTCTTACGGCAAGTGTTTCAATCAAATTAGATTCCCCCTTACCACGAACTTCTACTAAAAGATCGTTCATTTGAGAAGAAACGTTCTTCGTATTGTTGAAATTATAGCGATATCCCAATTTCTTTAGAAAAGCAGAAAACTCTGCCAGTTTTGCCGTATCAGGTTCATCGTGAACCCTATAAACGAAAGTCTTCTCATCCTTCTTATTAGAAACCTTACCAATGAACTCTGCCACATTGCGATTGGCCAAGAGCATAAATTCTTCTATCAACTTGTTTGAGTCTTTGGCTACTTTAAAGTAAACCCCCTCGGGGCTTCCATCGGCTCGTAATTTGAATTTAACTTCCTCCCTGTCAAAAGCGATAGCCCCTGATGACATTCTTTTTTCTCTTAATTTTTTTGCAAGTTCATTCAGTTTTTGAACTTCTTTGGCATGATCTCCATCACCTGTTTCTATGACTTCTTGAGCTTCTTCATAGGTAAATCTTCTGTCAGAATGGATTACTGTTCTGCCAAACCAGCGGTTCTTAATATTCGCGCCACTATCCAGTTCAAATATTGCCGCAAAACACAATTTATCTTCATGCGGCCTTAAAGAACATACGACATTGGACAACACTTCTGGAAGCATTGGTATGACGCGGTCCACCAAATATATTGATGTTGCTCGTTCCACAGCTTCCTGTTCGATATTCGTACCAGGTTTAACATAATGGGTAACATCTGCTATATGCACACCAACTTCGTAATTACCATTATCTAAGACTCTAAATGAAAGAGCGTCATCGAAGTCTTTTGCATCAACTGGGTCAATTGTGAAAGTGAGTATGGACCTATAGTCTTTCCTTTTGTTGATTTCCTCCTGAGTAATTTCAAGGGGAATCTTTTTCGCCTCTTCTTCAAGCCTCTGAGGAAAGCCTCTTGGCAAACCGTATTCAGTTAATATAGAATGAATCTCTGTTTCATTCTCTCCGGGTTTTCCAAGAACATCAACAATTTCGCCACTCGGTGAGTCATTTTTACCATCGGGCCATTCCGTGATTTTAACCACGACCTTGTCCCCATCCCTTGCTCCATTAAGAAACTTCTCTGGCACAAAAATATCACTATTCATATTGCCATCAGGAATCACAAAGCCAAACTTCTTGCTTAACTCTATAATTCCAACAAATTCTGTCTTAGCACGTTCCAGAACTCTTTTAACTCGACCATCAGGTTTTTTAGATTTTGAATAACTTCGAAAAACCTCAACTTCAACCAAATCATCATGAAAAGCATGGTTCATGTCTCTTTCCCTGATGTATATATCATCATCAACCTGATCGCTAACCAAATAACCAGAACCTGATTTGGTCATATCGATTCGACCAATGATTGTGATGACATCCTCCTTTATTCTATATTTCCCGGGAGTTACTTCAGTAAGCTTTTTTTGGGATTTTAAAGTCAAAAGGATTTTATCGATCTTTTTCTTATCGGATACACTCTTAATTCCAAGTCTTTTGCTTACTTGCTTGTAATTCAGCGGCTTTCTTCCGCTTTCTTTAAATACATTAATTACCTCGGTAATTAAATTGCTTTTATTATTCAAATAAGAATTTGTTTGTGAATTAGACTAAGGTAAATAAATTACAGATCAAATCTAGACTATTCAAGGTCAATTCAATGTTAACACTATAAAACCTCTTTTCAATTTGTAACAATATGGGACTTTCTCCGTACAATCGATAGACGCCCATATTCAAACAACATGAAACAACATCTACTTTTTTTAATAGTGATATTCACAACTCCCCTGATGGTTTACACACAAAATGTAGGGGTCAGTGAAGACGGTTCAGCACCAAATCAACTTCTCCATATTCACGAAAACGGTTCAACTGGAAAAGGAGTCAAGATAACGAATTCTACCACCGGAAATGGTTCGAGTGACGGTGTCGATTTGATTAACAATGGATCTGACTTTGAGATTAATCAGTTAGAAAATGCAGCTATACGCCTTTCAACCAACGGAACGGAACGATTAACTCTTCTTGGTAATGGTAATATTGGCTTTGGCATTGTAAACCCAGATGAATATTTGACTTTAAACGGAGATCTCAAAATCCGCGGTACAAATCGTCTACATTTTTCTAATACTTCAGATAGGGTATATATTCACGGTCCATCAACGGATCATCTTGCCTTTGGTACTGCTGGAACTGAAAGAATTAGAATCAATGCTTCAGGTTTTGTTGGCATTGGTAGTAGTTCACCTGGAAATCTTTTGGACCTTAACACAACAAGCACCTCGTCCGGTATAGAATTTGACAATAGATTAGCAATTTCTGGTTTTAGTGGCGACAACTGGTTAAGGTTAAATCAATCATCAAATTTCTCAAATGGAACATACACGCCCACGCACTTTCGTACAGATGGTGAATTGAGACAAGGCGGAACGGATTATGGCGCTTATAATATTCAAACGAATGGTGAGATTTATGCCAATGACTATATTATTGCAATGGGCGGTTTGCATATTGGGGGAACTTCAGACCCAGGCACTGATAATTTAGTTGTTGATGGTAACATCCAAGGAAATGGGTCCATGACGCATAATGGAGGTACAGTGTATAGATATGAAAATTTAGCTACATATAACAGTGGATCTTCCTCTGTTACTGGTTCTATGAAAATTACATTGCCAAAATCTTGGTCCAATACTATGATGAATGTAACCATAAAAGGATATAACTATAATGGAACAACTGGACATTGGGAAGTCAAAATTGGAGGTTATAATTACTCAGGAAGCAGTTCATGGGTAAACACTTCAGCGGAAATTAGTGGAAGACCACCCTTCTCGCAAGTTCGTTTGGCGCATGATGGTACTAATTGTATTATATTACTGGGTAACACAGCATCTACATGGAATTATCCTAAAATTCAAGTAACGAATATGATGGCTGGTCACTCACAATACAACTCTGGATGGGGTTCAGGCTGGTCAATTGCACCTATTACTTCTGAATCTGGTATTACAAGTATCAATACTCCAGCATTGACCGGTTCTGGATCTACTGCTGGTGGTGACATTTCGGGACCATTTTCAAACCTACAAATTAATTCAGGTGTTGTCGGACAAGCCGAAATTGCAACGGGTGGTGTTGCAAGTGCTGAAGTATCCGATAATTCTTTAACTGCTGCTGATTTAGCCTCTAATTCGGTTGGAGCTGACGAAATTGCTACAGACGCTGTTCGTGCAGCTGAAATTCAAGCAGATGCTGTTGGAGCTTCTGAGATCGCGGCTGGAGCTGTTGGAACATCAGAAATTGCCAATGGCAGCATTGCTGCAGCAGACCTGTCTTCTATGGGTGCATCTGCAAATCAAGTAATGCAATACAATGGTTCTAGTTGGTCTGCCGTAAACTCTTCAGGAATTGGAAATGATGGCTATATTGGAAATGCTTCTTCCCATACAGTTGGAGGAACTTTAAATATGAGTGGAAATACGCTGTTCGTAAATGGAGATGACGGGATTACTGACGTTACCGGAACTTATGGCTCTGTACAGACCGCTGGTAGTGGATCTGGAGGTTGGGAAGGCTATTCAATTAACGGAAGATATGTTTTAATGTCAGATGACAACAACGCTGTTGGTTTATATAATGATGTTGACAATAGATGGATCATAAGACATGAGAGAAATTCAGACTTGAGATTCTATGATCCTAATAGTACATCAGAAATTGCACGGTTTAATACAAGTGGCAATCTTGGTATAGGAAATACGAACCCAGGTTATAAACTTGATGTGACAGGAACGATTCATGGAGATGTTATCAATGTAAACGGAGCCTATTCCTTACCTACTGCAGCTGGTACTACTTCACAATATTTGAGGGGCGATGGAACATGGCAAACCTTAGGTTGGACCTATAGCGGAGGGCAATTGTATCCTACCGCTTGGCCAGGAACAGATGTTGGTATTGGAACAAATTCACCAAATAGCTTATTCCAACTTTATGAAGACGGAGGAGGTGCCACGCAATTCACAATTACAAATGCAAGTGCTTCTGCTCAAGATGCCTATATCTCCTTCCAAAATGGTGCTACCTATGAGTGGTCAGTAGGTTTCGACAATAGTGACGGAGATGAATTTAAAATTTCAAGGGGTGTGGCTCCAGGAATAAACGAAGCCTTATCTATTAATAGCTCTAATGTCGTTAGAATCAACAATGCATATAACCTACCTAATAGTGCTGCTGGATCTCCAGCAACACAATTCCTAAGAGGAGATGGAACATGGGCTAGTCCTTCCGGAAGTAGCGATGGAAATGGAATTTATGACGGAAACGGAACAGTGGCAAATGGGACAGCGGTTACCTTAAGTGGATCTTTAAATTTTGATGCAGGAACAATGTATATGGATGGTGCAGCAAATGAGATTGGT
>JALEGO010000582.1 GCA_022763165.1 Flavobacteriales bacterium | reverse complement strand
TCCATGCGCGTCATAGATTTTAATTGCATCAAGCCTTACATCATTATCACTGGGATCGTCCAATCGATTGCCGGCACTGTGATCGAAATCAATCCTACCATAATTTGAATGAATCGATGATATTCTCCTCATATTTTGAACGGTGTAATCACCTTTATCAAAAGATTTCTTTACTTCACTTGAATATTGGTTAGGCGAAGTTGGAGAGATGAATTTTAAATAGTGAGTTTCTACATCAGGAATATCAAAATGTCTGTCCCCATGATTATAATAATCAAGTTGTATTTTGTCCAATCCGTTGTGTGCAATAATTTCTGAGAGGTACCAAGCGGTGGTGGGGGTACCGGCATCTATTAGATAATTTGTAGCATTCGTTTTTTCGGCTTGGTCAAAGATGTAAGTATTTCCGTTTGCATCAATCACTTCAAAATCGGTGATGCTGCCGCCAGTAATATTATAGGACACTTTAATCTCAGGATTGTACGGCATCATTTGTACTGAACCATCTTGCTGAAACATAAACTTTCCATTTAAACCAGGTATATTTAAATGAAAAACGTCCGCTTGGTTATCATGTTTTCCTCTTGTCACATCAATTACATATTGATGATTGTTTGCAGGTATTATTGCATTGGCATCAGGAATCCCTTGATTTAAATATCCTTTTGGTTTTTCGTCAGCTATTCCCTTGACATTTCTGGTGATTACTCCTCCCGCTTCCAATATCCAGCCCAATCCTGTCCATGAAGCCTTATCATTAACTTTAATGCCATCTGATTGATATCTCAGTATGACAGGCAGGGAAAGACCTCCAGATTTAAGAGTATGTATAGGAATCGTGATATCTGGTTTCCCAGTTGCAAGGGAAACGGGAAAGTCTCCGAATTTACCTAGTTCTCCCGCACTCGGTGAAGGAGGAATATTAATTTGGTTTGAAGGGTCTGTGGGTAAATTATAGTTTAATTGTTGACTTTTTAGAATAGTAGTATTCAAAAATAATGCACAAGCTATGAGTGCATGGTTCAGGTAATGGTTCATGTTAGGTTGTTGTTGTAAGTTCTCAGCAAATTATCTTGATAAAAACCAATCAACCTAAGCAAATTGTATTTGTCTCCGGATACTTTTTAGGTGATACCCCAAAGAATGTATTTGGTACTTTTTAAGACCATAATTTCAATTGACAATACAATTTAAGTCACTGACTTTAAATTACTTACATGTATTGTTTTTGTGATTTTCAAGAGGAGGACAAAATCGGATATTTTGTAGTCTTGATGAGTGTTTAATCATCACTTTTAAATTTGCTCATTTGATTTAGTTTTAAAAGATCTTGAATGTTTTGAAGATCAAATCTCAACGTTCCAAATGAATTTAAGAAGTATTCTTAATTGGCATATAAATTATTGCAATTTAGTTCTTGGTCGTCCCAGAATCCATCATAGTATATTTCTCCATATCTTCCGCCACCAAGATGATCTTGTCGTAGCTTTACGTCAATAAAGAAACATTTGCCATCTACCTTGTATGACACAGCTACTTCCCTAATTCGATAGAGTATTTCTCCCGAAAATTCATGATGATAAACATCCCAGCTACCTGTTAGAATATTTACTTTTAAGGGAGTTGTTTTGGTGAATCTGGATTTGTGCATATTCATAATGGACTTTTCTAAACTAGGTTCACTTACAGCTGCATTGGGCATAAATGTATTGTTGACAATGTACTCGTGATAATTTGAGGCAATGGTCTTTAGTTTAGGGCCATCCGTGCTGTTCACCGTAAATTCGAACTGTCCTTCAGCATACCGATCTAGTTGAAGACTGAATTTGTGCGTTCCAGTAACGAGCTCTGGAAACATTTGTGCTGATACCCTGGGAAGTCGTTGTGAAGATTCTTCCGGATTTGGAATAAACACTTCGATCATCAAATAGGTTTGACCTCCTTCGCCTTTTGCAATAGGTGTCCTTGATTCAAAAAAACTTCTTCCATTTTGTGATAAGTTATATTCAAACCATCCATCCCTTGTGGCGTGATTGGCGGGCTTGTCAAAATATGCAATGGCGTATACATTATCATTGATGTTAAAGTCTTTCACGATCATATCTTCTGACTCTTCACCAATTTTTACTGGACGATTAAAAAAAACAATCTCTCCCACATGTTTTTTATGGAAAGCACTTGTGAATGTTTGTTGGTCGTGTTTGTCTACAATATCATCATGCCTTTTCTTAATTTCTTTGTATGTCGTCAGAATATTATGATCATGTGGTGCAAGCATCTTTGCGGCCGTGGCGCATGCGAAAGCTCCTTTTGTGTTTGACTCTACATGATGATAGTTTTGTATGTTATCCGAAAATTTCTCTGCCTCGTCAATTTGACGATATATTTCTGGTCGAATATTTCGCTCATAATACTCTGGGTATTCGTTTAAAAAGGATTTTACGTCAGCGGCATAAACATCATTTGGTAGCATGAGTAAAGCCTCCACAGCAGTATCGGGGCTAAAAAGTTTTGCTCTGTTCAGATAACCATTGCATCCAGTTTTAATTTCTTTGAGATCGCTGATTTGACTTCTGGCCATATACAGTCTATTGCTATATTCTTTTTCTTGATTGGCTTCTTGCATATGAGCATCATAGATGCCATTATAATGACTTAACTCTTTTTCATACGATGCTATTTTATGCCAGGAAGGATCATTTTTTTTGATGTATTCTATTTTTTTTGAGAGAGCATTCAGGTCCCTTTCAATACCACCAATTTTCAATTGATCTTTCCATCCATCGTCAACCATTCTTCGTTTAAGTTCCTTTATAATCCATTCTGCTGAATTGATGACATTCCCAGCAGGAGATTTGTCAGGATCTGTGTTTTGAGCAAATGATAGGGATAAGTTCAGAATAAATAATAATACAAGTATCCATCTTGTGATAGTGTTGTTGCTTGCGTTCATAGAAAAGTTATTGTTGTCGTGCGCAAATATAGACGCTCGAGAAAGTTTAAAATGGGAAAATGTATTTGGTAATACATCTAGGCAGCATGCAACTAGATTTTTGCAGTTTATCAAAAATGAATCAGAATCATGTTTTCATATTTTACCACCCTTAACAAGTGAAGAAACTATTTGATGTTAGTGGATTTATTATTGATGAGGAATGGCAGTATTGTAAGAAGGCGGGAGGTCTTTGATGCTGAATAATGTCAGATAAATTTTTATAAGGTCGAAAAACAAATGTAAAAGGTCGGTCTTTCGACCGACCTTTTTATTTGTATGCTTCTTTGAATCAGTGAATAATGATCAATTCTTTAACTGTATAAATGTGTTCATTGAAGACTCTTATGTAATAGGTGCCGGCCGAAATATCTTCTATGTTCAGACGAACAAAATTGTTAGAATTTATTCTTTGCTTTAAGACTCGTCCTTTTAAATCAAGCAATTGAATGCTACAATCAGTTCCTTCAAACCTAATATTCACATTTCCAGAGCTTGGATTTGGATAGATTTGGATATTCATATCTTTTTGGACTTCTGGTATACTGTTGACAAGATCTTGAGATTCAAGACTAGCAGTATTCTGAGTTTGTAAAACTAGATGATCATTTTCATTAGGATTCACAACGAATTGTCCGCTCATTACCGTTATGTTATGCGTTGTAGCACTTTCACAAACACCATAGTCTAAACTATATGTTATTTGAACGGTGCCAGCAAGATTTCCAGGGTTAAAGAGATTTCCAGATATACCTGGTCCAGACCAGGTTCCTCCTGGCGTAGCATTGGCTTTCAACAGAACATTCATGTCAAAAGAACCCATCGATGCTGGGACGGTGTCTAGGCTATTCCAATCTGAATTTAGATTATTCTCCTTGACAAAAATCCAACCACCTGCAAAATCTTGGCATGGAGGTGTGCCTACTGTATAGATGATGTGTATGTCTTGGCCACCCAAGCCTGTTGGGTCAAAATAATGACCGGTTACTCCTAAGCCTGTCCAAGTGCCTCCGGTATCTGCATTGGCATAGATTAGAGTATTCAAGTCAAACAAACCAGCGTCTTCACACCAATCATTAAGCCCTTGAAAACCGGCATAGGCATAAGCTTCAACTTCAACAATGTGTGTTACGGTGTCTAAGCAATTCCCAACTCCAACAGAGTAGGTTAGATTGTAGGATCCAATGGCTCCATTCGGATTGAAAGTATTGCCGTTGACGAATGGTCCTGCCCAAGTGCCTCCATGTGTTGAGTTTGTATCCAGCCAAGAATTCAAATTTACAGGGTTTGACAATTCACACATGAATTGAGGAGTCCAGGAAGCGTTTATTCCTGATTGCAAATCGATATTGTGAAATTCAATGTCTCTGCAACTTGTTCCTTGTCCAACCTCGTAGGCAAAAAGATTAGTACCACTTACCGTTCCAGGGATGATCAGACTATCATTGTAGACCTTGGAAGCAGGATACCATACTCCATGTTTAGTTGATCCAGAGTCCAAAAAGTCATTTAAGTTGATTGTATCTTCAAAGCATATAGCACCGGGACTTGTCCAGTTGGCTTTAAATTCTGATAGTACAGTTACAGTATGATTGACTACTGAACTGCAATTGCCATTTCCGGCTTGATAACTAATGTTAATTGGTCCATTCAAAAACTGAGGGTCTAGTAGGTGTGGACCGATCAACCCTGGTGCAGACCAAATACCGTTTGAAGGTGTTCCAGCTGCCAAATAGGAGTTCAAGTCAACTAGGCCATTTGTTTGACAAATATGAATTGGGTTGTTCCAAGCGGCTGTTGTAGTCGAATCGATTTGAATCAAGTGTGTTGTACTTCCACATCCGGTCGGATTTGAATAGGTGATTGAAAAGCTTCCAGCACTATCGGTATTTATGAAATGACTATTGGTCACAATAGCACCTGACCATGAGCCATTTGGACTTGAATTGTTTCCTAAATATGAAAAAAGATCAATTACTCCAGATCCTAAACACAATGCTCCCGGAGAAGTCCAATCAGTTATCATTGATGGTAAAATTGTAATGGTGTTGCTTTCTGAGAAAGCACATAAAGAATCACCAAAACTGTACTCAATATTTACATTCCCGTTAAAATTGGATGGGACCAACATCCCACTAGGAACATGACTGCCATTGACAAACCAATTTCCATAAGCATAGCTGCCGGAATCAATAAGTGTATTCAAGTCAAGTGTGGTATCATTTTCACAGAGGGAAGTAGGTGCTGTCCAATTCAATGAAATTTTGTCATTCACAAAAATCGTATCTGAGCAGCTCGAAGCGCAGGCACCTGTGCCATAAGTATATGTTATCTCCACTTTTCCATCAATGGTGCTAGGATCAAAAATAGAACCATTGATGCCAGGCCCTGACCAGACACCTCCAGCAGAAGTCCCCGTAGTCAGAAAGTCATTTAAATCAATTGGTCCCCAATTTGAGCAAGAGTATACTGGAGCTGACCAAGCACACCTACCTGATATACCTAAATACAAAGAATCTGAATAAGATCCAGTACAACTGCCGTTACTCACAGTGTAGGTTAAGTAGATGTTACCACTAATTTGATTTACATCTAAAAGAGAATCGTTATACACGCCTTGCCCTGACCAAGTGCCACCAATATTGTCTGTGGAGGGGTTTAGTAGTTGGTTAAGATTGAAATCATCATAAACACAAATTGTTCCAGGATTGGTCCATTGAGCACTGAACCCTTGTGTAATGTTTGTTGTTCTTGTATTGATTCTTGTGCATGTGCCCGATGTGACCTCATGACTTATCGTAATTGGTCCTTGAAGTCCGGATGGATTGAAAATGCCATTTGAAACTCCTGGGCCAAACCAAAAACCTCCAGTATCGCATCCAGCTGAATCAGCAAGTGCGTTTAAGTCAATGGGGCCAAAAGTATTACAGTAGTTTGATGCCAAATCAAAATCAGCACACATATCGTTAACTTCAACTATAACTGAACATTGATCTGCACAAGGACCTGAACCAACGTTGTAAGTGAGTATAATCTGTCCCGATAGTCCATCCGGATCAAAAGTTTCATTGATTAAATTCACACCAGGTCCGGTCCAGGAGCCGCCAGGTGTAGCTCCCGCAGAGAGCAGTGTACTCAAAGAAACTGGGCCTCTTCCACAAACTTCTCTTTGGGTAACGCAGTTGGCTTGGGCAGATGCATTAATATCAAAACTGTGTGAGACAATAGCAGCACATTGACCACTTCCAATAGTGTAGGTTACGATCACATTTCCAAGTACCGAACTTAAGTCCATTATGCTTCCATTCAGTACATTTGGTACAGAAGACCAGGTTCCTCCTGGTGTTGATAACGAATCTAAAAAGTTGTTTAGATCTATTGTCCCGGGGCCTTGACATAAAGTTCCAGGGTTTGTCCAGGAAGCGTTATTATTGATCCCAACGTTAAGCGTATCAGTATTGCTGTTGGCACATAAACCAGAACCAACAGCATAAGTTATGCTTATCTGTCCAGACGTGTTGGATAGGTATAGTATGCTTCCATTCAAAATTGAAGGATGAGAAGCACTTGACCATGTTCCGCCTGCTGTGGCATTGGAGTCGAGTAGGGAGGTTAAATCTAAACTGTCAAGTCCACACAAGTTGATTGGAGACGTCCATGCTGCTGATGCCTGATTGGAGACAACAATATTGTTTGTTTCTGAAGTGGGACAGTTTTGGTTTTGACTGACTGCATATGTAAGAGAAATTGAAGTGATAACACTTATATTAGATACATCCAAGAGGTGTCCGTTGAGCCTGTTGGGATGGCTGGTACTGGACCAAGTTCCACTATTGTTGCTGCCAGAATCCAATAATGTGTTTAGATCTATACTGGATATTCCTGAACAAATACTTATGGGTGTCCATGAAGCGCTTGCGTTTGATCCACTATCTACATTGATCAATTGAGTATAGGAATCGCTACAAGGAAAACTCCCTACCGCATAAGTTAGACTGAGGGTGCCGCTGACATTTGTTGGATCTAAAATAGTGTCATTAATTGAAGATGGATGAGTGCTGCTTGACCAAGTACCTCCATGAGTTGAATTGTTTGCTAAAAATGTATTTAGATTGATGATCCCATTATTTGCACAAATATTAATTGGATTGGACCAAGCAGCAACTGATTGGGCCGAGAATACAATATCTTCCGTGTGGCTATCCGAGCAGGAACCTGTGGTTACATAATAAGTAATGTTTACGGGTCCAAAAATTCCACTTTGCTGTAAAATGCTTCCATTAATTATTCCAGGATGTGAATTACAGTGCCATGATCCGCCTGGTGTGGCGTTTGCGGACAAAAATTGATTTAGATCCAAGTTTGAATTATTTCCGCATACTGTTCCCGGACTAGACCAGTCCGCTGCGCAGTTTGCGCTAAAACCTACAGATCCAGTAAGTTGAATTTTGGTTTGCGAGTAATTGAATAATGGAAATAGTAATACCAAAATTGGTATGTAGAACTTGCCCTTAAACATATTTGTGAAATTTGATAAAAAAAATGTTTGTTTTACCGCCCTTAATGTAAAACTATATTGTGAATTTACTCCAAATACCTATGTAATATTCTGTGAATATATAAACGATTGAATGTATTGTATGAATTACCCTGTTTGATGTGTTTGATTTGGATATTGCAGTTTACTGTGAACTAATGCTCCTTCTCCCTAGATCGTTTCGTGTTTAGATGCTCCGAAGTTTTTGAATTCTGTCATTTAACCATTTTAAATTGTTTATTTCTTTTGTGGCTGTCACTTTTGTCTCTAGTGTTTCTATTTTAGAATTGAACGTGTTGTTAATATGCTTGGGTTGTACCATTTTGAGTGACAAGCATTTCTTGGAGAATCTTATTAAATTCAGATGAACTCTTCGCTGATATTGAGATATGAGTTTATTTCGTTTCACAAAGTAGGAAAAGGCAATGCAATGTGCTTCAAAGGCTTCTTCATCCTCCATGTCATAGTACGTCTTTAATAGCAACGATCTTGCCCCGAGATTATAGTATATGTCTGTAAATTGGACTCCTGAAAGAATACGAATCGCTTTTCGAAAATCCCCGGTTTCGTAATAGAAATTGGCTAGATTAAAGGAGTAGGCGTTTTTTCTAACGTCTTCAGATAGTTTTTGACCAAACTCGATGATGAAATGTTCTGTCCACTGATATTTTTTCAGACGAAGTCCTACCGTGATAATGGTTTTAAAGTCCCACTCACCTATAACATCCTTTTGCAGTATGATACCTGAAAGAATTTGTCTTTGGTACAACTCAAATAGTCTTTCTGTGTATTCAGCATTTCCTTTGTTGACTTGTTGGACGCAAAAGTTTTGGGCATAATTAAATATATGTTTTAATTCTTCATCATCAAGATCTACTTCTTGATCAAGAATTTCTTTTAATGAAAAAAAGGCCTTGCTGTCATTATCCCGAATCATTTTAAGGATATTTAAGTACATCTGAATCTGAACAAATTCAGAAAAATCGGATTTTCTATTTTCAATGAAGTTTTCCACTTCTTGAATAAAGTTGATATTGTATTTTTCATTGATGATGTGCTGCCTATTGAACATTTCACAAGTAGTCTTCAGTTTTTGAGTGAAATAGTGAAGATCAAGGTAATCTACTTTTCGTTGTAAGTTATTGTCTTTCTCTCTTGAACCCTTTTCGATAAAGTCTTTGTCAAGTAGCGCATGAAATTTGTATCCTCCGAGAAATTTAGACTCTCCTTTTGATTGTGTGAGCTTTTTCTCAAACCTCCGAGAATAATGTTTTAGACTGTTAGTCGCACCCAGAGTTTGCAGTCGATCCATTATCATGATATCCTGTTGATTTGGTGCCGATGCTAAATGTTCGATGGCGAGAAATTGACTTAGGAGCGTGTTTAGTTGAGAATAAATGTCATAAACTTTTTGTGCATCGTATTGGGATTTTGGATATAGTGATTTGTATAATCTTTTGTAGTCTAATAAAACTTCAGGGCCAAGTCCCACGCAGGTTTTGAGTTTGGGGTTGCTATTGAAATAGTCTGATCTTACAAACTGTTGGAATCTTATTTTTTCCTGGTCATTTAGACATTCAAAAACTTCTTCAAATTTAATATTCATTCAGAAATATTCATATGATGAAAAAATAATTATCTAATTATCAAATAAATATAATAATTATCTTCATTAATTTTAATTCAGAAATTTGATATTTTGTCTTTTTTTCTCCGAAAAACTATTAGGACATTCGTAATGTGAGAAAATATCTCAACAAAAAATAGGAAGAAAGCGTAAACTTTTATTAACATATTTATAGACTTGAAAAATGAAAAAAATTGGACTTACTGGTATTATTATTTTTCTGATAATCAACCTATGTTTGGGAGCGAATTGGGAAAAGATTTATGATCTTAATACAATAGATCATGGCTTCTCGGAAGTCATTGCTTCAAAAAACGGTGGTTACATTGGCGTGACCAATTTGAGTACTTCGACATATCTCGTCAAAATGAATGCAGTTGGAGATACAATTTGGACACAAAACTTTTCAGAGGGAACTTTTCTAAGGGGTATTGGTGTTGTGGAGGATACAGTGTCGAATGACATAACCTTTATTGGTGGATCATTCAATGCCAATAATGACAGATCGATTGTGCTATTGAGATCTGATGCTAATGGTAATGAATTGTGGAGGCAAGTAATAGGAAATCCAGGAGATTCATTGAGTCCGGTGCATTTCATAAATACTTCTGATGGTGGTTTTCTAGTGACAGGATGGAGTAGATCCAAGTCGGCTTTTTTCTTGAAAACTGATGGGTTGGGAAATACTTCTTGGACAAAGTTTTATAGTGACTTAACCGGGAACGGTGAGTTGTATGGAACTTCAGTTGCTGAACTTTTATGCTTTTTTTGAAAAAATCATCAGAAAAGAAAAATCGACTTTTTCAACAAATTTTATTGAAGGGAAAACAACATTTGGAGG
>JALEGO010000581.1 GCA_022763165.1 Flavobacteriales bacterium | reverse complement strand
TTAGTGGAGATAATATTTTGAGTGCATCTTTGGATGCTGGACTGGACGCACCTTATAGCTGTCAGGGGGCAGTATGTTCTACATGTAAGGCCAAAGTAATTAAAGGTAAAGTTGCTATGGATATGAACCACGCCCTTCTTGATTCTGAAGTTAAAGATGGCTATATATTGACCTGTCAGGCACATCCTCGTTCTGAAGAGCTTATAGTTGACTACGACCAAGGTATTTGAATCATGTATCTTGTTGTTGATAGCGGATCTACGAAGACCGAATGGGCTCTGGTTGACGGTGAAAGCATTTCAAATGAAATTACTCAAGGTATAAATCCTCGAATTCTATCTGAAGAGCAGATTGTCGATCGTCTTAAGGAATCTCGTTTTCTTCAGCTTCCAGACCTTGAAAAGATATTTTTTTACGGGGCCGGAACCTCCGGTTTAGAAATGAAAAAAAAACTGAAAGGGGCCTTTCAAATGGTTAGTCCACATGCAATTGAGGTTGAGCATGATTTGCTAGGCGCAATCCGCAGCTTTAATGTAAAGGAGAAAACTGTCGTTTGTATTCTTGGAACGGGAACAAATGTCTGTGTCACAGAAAACTTCAGAGTCATTGATGGTGTGAAATCTTTGGGTTATATTTTGGCGGATGAAGGCAGTGGTTTCGATATTGGCAAAAGGTTAATCAACGCTTTGAATCATAAACAACTGAAAAAAGACATCGTCAGAAGTTTGACATCAGATGGAGAACAGACAATGGATGATCTAATTGATCTTATATATTCCTCTCCAAACCCAAATCGTGTGGTAGCCGGATTCGTCAAAAAGGCAATGAGCTTCCTTCAAGATTCTGATATTCAGAATATTGTGAAGGAATCCTTCAGAGCTTTTTTTGAAAATCAATTGCTCAGGGTTTGCGAGTCTCATCCGAACATTCCGATAAACTTTGTAGGATCCATTGCGCATAGTTTTAAGGATATTCTAGAAAACCTACTAAGGCAACATGGGCTCAATTTGGGGCAAATTCTGAAAAACCCAATGCCAGGTTTAATTTTATATCATCAAACCAAACTTTTGGAAAAATGAGATTTAATCTTTCTGAGATCAAAGAACTTATCGAAACAAGAAGAACGATCAAGCCTGAGAACTATACAGAAAGGCTAGTTCATAAGGAACTCATTGAAGATATATTGGATTCAGCAAGGTGGGCTCCAAATCATGGTATGACCCAGCCCTGGTTTTTTAAAGTCTATTTAGGCAAGGGATTGGAAAAGTTGAGACAGAGTGTACTTGAAGGCGCAAAAAACACAGAATTGAATCCTGCAAAAATTGAGAAATTTTGCTTTAGACTTTCTAAAACATCAGTTGCCATAGCTATATGTCATAATCGACAATCAGAACGCATTCCAAAAATTGAAGAGGTTTCCGCAATAGCCTGCGCTGTTCAAAATATGCATTTAATGGCCACAGCATATGGTTTAGGAGCATTTTGGAGTACTGGAAGCCTTGCTTATTCAGAGATTTATAGGAATATTTTGGGCTTAGTAGAAGGGCAAGAGTGTTTAGGAACTTTTTTTATGGGGTACCCAGGTATTGATTGGCCTACAAGCCAAAGGAAACCTGTAGAATATTACACCTCGTGGAATGAAGGTGATTAAATAAAATCTATGGTTTATATTTGTTAGCATTATGAGAATTGTACTCCTTTTTTTTAGTTTACTTATTGTTGCAAGTTTATTCGGTCAAAATGACGATTCATCAGTTGAGTTCAAGAAAGGATTTGCTAAAGCGACCAATTTCATGTTTGATGGAAATTTTGACGCAGCGCTTTCTGAATTGATGTCTCTAAAAAAGTTAGATGATAAAAATTCAAATATCAATTTCCAAATTGGGTATTGTCATCTTCAGCCACCCATTGACGCTGACAACGCAATAAGGTTTTTCAATCTTGCTTTGAAGGACACAACCAGAGACTATGTTGAAGGAGCATTTCAAGAGCGTAAAGCGCCCATGGAGATGATTAAATATCTTGCAGATGCATATCATCTAGATTACAAATTTGACTCTGCTATTATTTACTATGAGATTTTTCTTAAAGAGCTTGATGCTGAGGCTTATGTTCAGAAAAATGAGATCAAGGAAAAGATCAAAATGTGCAATACTGCAAAAGCAATGGTAAGTTCTCCTGTTAACATGGATATCAAAAATCTCGGTAAAATAATAAATTCAAAATATGATGATTACGAAGCAGTAGTCAATGCAGACGAATCAATATTGATTTTCACATCAAAACGTAAGGGAACGGGTGAGTTAATTGATGATCAAGGAAAGTACTATGAAGATGTATACATTTCTTTCAAGGATGTCAATGATAAATGGACAGAACCGAAACCCATAAGTTCTTCTATTAACACCAATGATCATGAAGCGTCAATTTGGCTTTCTGTGGATGGTCAGGAATTGATCATTTACAAGTATGATCTTGATGGTCAAGGAGATTTGTATAAAAGTAGAATTATTGATGGAGAGTGGACTGTTCCGGAAAAACTCGGATCTGATATCAATACGACCAACTGGGAAGGACATGCTAGTATTTCTACTGACCATGAATATCTTTATTTTTCGAGTGATAGACCTGGAGGGTATGGAGGAAAAGATATATACTTCTGTAAGAAGTTGCCAACTGGTGAATGGGCATTGGCTCAGAATGCAGGACCAGACATTAACACAGCACAAAATGAGGATGCTCCATTCTTTCATCCTGATGGTCTGACACTTTTCTTCAGCTCAGAGGGGCATGGTAGTATGGGAGGATTTGATGTTTTTTTTAGTGAAAGAATTGAAGATAAGACCTGGAGTACACCAATTAATATTGGTTATCCTGTTAATTCCCCTGGAGATGATATTTATTTTTATCCAACAGCAGATGGGAAAAGAGCCTACTATTCTTCCTTACATCGGGATGGGATGGGTGATCAGGACATATATTTAGTGAGCTTTCCAGATTTTGAAGTTGCTCCATTGACAGTTTTTAAGGGCGCTGTCAAAGATCGAAGAGGCAAAGTTCCAGGAGATGTTTTAATTACCGTGACGGATGTTGAGAACGGAGAATTGATTGGAAATTATAGCCCAAATTCCCTGAATGGCAAATATGTGATCATATTAACTCCCGGTAAATCATACAATATAGATTATGAGTGGAAAGAAAAAATATTCCACTCTGAAAAGGTTGAAGTTCCTCAAGAATCCGCTTATCAAGAAATATACAGACCCATAGAACTTCCAGATTTAACGGTTGGTGGTGATGATTCGGGGACTGATTCAAAAGAATACGGTAAAAGTACTCCGCTATTTTTGGTCGGTTTTGTGAAAGAAGGTCCAAATGGCAAAGGTGTTCCCAGCGCGCGTGTGATCATCAATGACAATTTGAGTGGAAATGAAATTGCAAAAATTGAAACTCCTGAAAGCGGTAAATTTAAGCAAGAGATTCAGACCAATGTAGGCGATTACCTTCATTACGATGTGAAAATTGAAAAAGAAGGATATTTGAGTACCACTTATGATGTAAAACACAAAGTTGAAGGTGAAGGAGAAACCATGAATATTACTGGTGAGTCTGGTATTGATTTGAATAAGGCTAAGATTGGTGCTGATATTGGTAAACTTTTTGATGTCAAATCAATTTATTTTGATCTCAACAGTTCAAAAATCAGGCCTGATGCTGCCACAGAATTGGATAAAATTGTGTCTGCAATGAAAAACAACCCTGGAATTAAGATTGAGCTAGGATCTCACACGGATTCAAGAGGAAGTGACGAATATAATTTATCTCTCAGTGACAAAAGGGCTAAGAGTTCTGCCGCATATATTATATCAAAAGGAGTAAATTCCGAAAGAATTCTTGGCAAAGGTTATGGCGAGACCAAGTTGGTAAATAAATGTACAAACGGGGTTAAATGTTCCGCTGCTCAACATCAAGAAAACAGGAGAACTGAATTTAAGATTATTGAGATCAAATAGGATTACTTGAAATATATTCTTGCGATATTCTTATTGGGATTTTACACCCTTTCAGCTCAATCTAGATATTTTGATGTAAGGGACTATTCTAAAGTTGATCTCGAGAATTTGAGATCTAAGTTTGGCATTAACAAAACCTTTCCCGAAAAGTATGAGTTGGCTATTCTTTTGGCTTTGTCTCAATATCCAGAGTTGAAGGATACTCGAATTGATTTTGAGGAGAAAATGGTTCATGCGACAATGGTTGCGAGACCAGCACCACTTTCGCTTTTTAAGGATGACTCCAAACGCAGGTACAAGATTTTTTTTAATAAAAAGGAGAATAAGGAAGGTCTGATTTTAGAGGGGTTTTCCCTTAATGCAAAAGTTGGGGTTATTGGGCATGAGCTTGCTCATATCGTTTATTACATCAATACAAAATCATTGCGAATTATTCGCGATGGAGTAAATTACTCAAGGAATAAATTCAGACGAAGTTTTGAAAGGGCAACGGATTATAGAACCATCGAACATGGACTGGGGTGGCAGTTGTATGAATTCAGTCAAGTTGCAATAAACAGGAGGTCGGTCTCCAAGAAATACTTAGAGCGAAAAAGAAGTATTTACTTGTTGCCAGAAGAAATTCTTGATATAATCGATTAACCCAATTTCCGGATAAAACTTTTTCCTTCACACGGAAATTTAATTTCCTTAGGTTCTACTTCAAATATCCCATAAATGGTTGAGCCCGATCCGGACATGCTTGAGTATAGAGCCCCATGTTCATAAAAGCCCTGTTTGATAGTTCTAAGAATTTTGTGTTTGCTAAAAACAGAAGTTTCAAAGTCATTGAATACCATTTCTTTCCAATCCTTTAGATGGATATCAGGTGTATTCGAAAGCTCAAACGAAGCTTGGCTTGGCAGCACACCATCATATGCTTCTTGTGTTGAAACAAAGATATTGGGATAGAAAAGGTATATGAATTTACCTTTTAATGAGAGATCAATATCTTGAAATACATCTCCTTTTTCCGAAGCCAAAGTTGGTTGATTCTCAATGAAGAAAGCGCAGTCACTACCCATTTTTAAGCAGTAATTCCTTAATTGATCTTTAGTCACATTAAGGTTAAAATAATGGATTAAACCTTTTAATGCTGCTACTCCATCTGATGAACCTCCTCCAAGACCTGCTCCTATAGGTATTACTTTATGAAGATGCACTCGTACAGCTGGTATTTTAAAGTCTTTCTTTAGAAATTCAAAAGCGCTGATTACTGTATTACTTGAACCGCCTGGTATTTCAATTCCAGTAGTATAGAGTTGAAAATCAGCAGATTCATGTATTTCTAGGATATCGCAAACATCAATAGGATAAAAAATGCTCTTAATATTATGGAAACCATCTTTCCGTTTGTTAATAATTTGGAGTCCAATGTTTATTTTTGCATTTGCGAATAGAAGCATCTTTCATCTTATCTTCGCAATAATACTTATTTATATAGAACTTACTATGGCAAGCTTGTTAGATTTTGAAGAACCTATCGCACCACTCCTTGAGCAGCTTGAGAAAGCCAAGGAAATTGAGAAAAAAGGGGATGTTGATATGTCTAAGGCCGTTAGAGACCTAGAGAAAAAGATCAAAGTCCAGCGTCAAGAAATTTATAAGAACCTGACACCTTGGCAAAGAGTCCAAGTTGCTAGGCATCCAGAGAGACCTTATACATTGGCTTATATCGAGGCGGTGACTGGGGGAGAGTTCATAGAACTACATGGAGACCGAAATGTAAATGATGATAAAGCCATGGTGGGTGGTTTTGGAATGATTGATGGACGCACCGTAATGTTTATTGGTCAGCAGAAAGGTGTGAATACCAAGCTCCGTCAATTCAGGAATTTTGGTATGCCAAATCCGGAGGGATATCGCAAAGCTTTAAGACTCATGAAATTGGCCGAGAAATTCAACAAACCTGTAGTGACTTTCATTGATACTCCTGGTGCTTATCCTGGAATTGAAGCAGAAGAAAGGGGACAGGGAGAGGCTATTGCAAGAAATCTCTTTGAAATGGCTCAATTAAAGGTGCCAATTATTTGTATTGTTATTGGCGAAGGAGCATCTGGTGGAGCACTGGGAATAGGTGTCGGGGATAAAGTTTTAATGCTCGAGAACACATGGTATTCAGTCATATCTCCTGAATCTTGTTCTTCGATTTTGTGGCGGAATTGGGATAATAAGGAAAAAGCCGCTGAGGTGCTTAAGCTCACTCCTGAGAATATGTTGGAGAATAAACTCATAGATGGAATAATTAAAGAACCTATTGGAGGGGCCCATGCATCTCCAGTAGAAATCTTTGAAAAGGTCAAAGAGGATATTATAAGGAATCTACAAAAGTTGGAAAGTCTTGATGTTGACAAATTAATCGAAAAGCGCATTCGGAAGTTTTCCAACATGGGTGTTGTTGGTGATGAGACTGTATGATTGTGAGGACAAAACAACAATAATTTGTATCTTTAGGTAGATGAGTGATTCGGGAGATAAGTTGGTGGATACTTCAGTAAGAAGAGTAAAGAATTTTGGTCAGCAAGTTGATTCAGGCTTGGGTAAATTACCTCCACAAGCAGTGGAGTTAGAGGAGGCTGTTCTGGGAGCATTGATGTTGGAAAAAGAAGCTGTAAATGACGTAATTGATGTATTGTCACCTGAAAGTTTTTACAAAGAGACACATCAGAAGATTTTTGCCAGCGTTCAAGAACTCTTTCAAAGATCGGAGCCGATTGATATACTGACAGTTACTGAAAGCTTAAGGAAAAAAGGCGAGTTGGATTTTGTTGGAGGTCCATATTTCATTTCTCAACTCACTAACAGAGTTGCTTCCGCAGCAAATGTGGAATTTCATGCTAGAATAATTGCACAGAAATATATCCAAAGAGAGTTAATCAGAATTTCTACTGATACTATAAAATTAGCTTACGAGGATACAACGGATGTATTTGATCTTTTAGATAAAGCTGAAAGTGATTTATTCAAGGTTGCTGAGGGCAATATCAGGAAGAACTACGATAAGATGAGTACGCTTGTCCATCAGGCCGTAAAACAAATTGAAGAGTTAAGCAATCAGGAAGAGGGAGTTAGTGGTGTTCCTTCTGGCTTTGCCAATGTGGATCGCGTAACTTCTGGTTTTCAGAAGTCTGATATGATTATTTTGGCAGCCAGACCTGGTATGGGTAAAACGGCCTTTGTATTATCATTGGCTCGAAACGTAGCTGTAGAATTTAATAAAGGGGTAGCGGTTTTTTCTCTTGAAATGTCATCACTTCAATTGGTGAACAGGCTGATTGCTAGTGAAACCGAATTGTCCGCTGAAAAATTGAAAAAAGGTAACTTAGCACCACATGAGTGGGAACAACTCAACGCGAAATTGAATCGTCTGTCCGATGCTCCCATTTTCATTGATGATACGCCCGCTTTATCAATTTTTGAATTACGAGCAAAATGTAGAAGACTCAAAGCACAACACGATATACAATTGATAATAATCGATTATCTTCAATTGATGACTGCTGGTGGCGATAATAAGGGAAATAGAGAACAAGAAATCAGTACAATCTCAAGATCGATCAAGAGTATAGCTAAAGAACTGGATGTCCCAATTATAGCACTTTCCCAACTAAGTAGAGCAGTAGAAACACGAGGTGGAGACAAGAGACCTCAATTGTCTGATTTAAGGGAATCAGGAGCAATCGAACAGGATGCTGATTTAGTGACTTTTATTTACCGTCCTGAATATTACAACCTCACTGAGGATGAAAATGGCAACAGCACTTTAGGAAGAGCTGAATTGATCATTGCAAAACATAGAAATGGAGCATTAGAGAATGTGCCCTTGAGGTTTATCTCGCATCTGGCCAAGTTTGAAGATTTAGAAACGGATGATTTTGGTGATATGCCCTTCAATACTAACTTTGACGAAGATAGCAATAGTGTTATCAGGTCTTCTAAAATGGACGAATTGGATGATGATCCACCTTTTTAAGTGATGAGAAATTTTTTGATAATCATATTATTGCTGGCTTGTAGTGTATGTAAAGCTTCATACATGTTGATCCCAATGGATAACAACCAAAAAAACCATCTCAAAGCGTATGGTATTGCTTTTTGGATTTTGGAATCTGAAATTGATGTACAATGGCTTTTGAATTATAGAGGTGGTAGTTTTATGATTAAGTATTCCAAAGCTTTTGAAAATGAATGCACTATTAGAGGAGTTTCCTATGAAATAATCGCAGATGCTAGGTCCACGGCAATATTGTCAGAAATTGCAAATCCGGAGGTTAATATGGATGTCGTGAAGCTGGAAAAAGCTCCTAAAATTGCAGTTTACTCCCCAAAATCAAAGCAACCATGGGATGATGCAGTTACCTTGGTTCTTACCTATGCTGAAATTCCTTATGAAGTTCTCTATGACGATGAGATAATTCAAGGAAAGTTACCACTATATGATTGGTTGCACTTGCATCACGAAGATTTTACCGGTCAATATGGAAGGTTTTATAAGGCTTATAGACATACTCAATGGTATCAAAAACAAGTGCAGGAATTTGAGGAAACGGCCAAAAGGCTAGGTTTCAATAAGGTCTCTGAACTTAAACTGGGTGTCGCAACCAAAATCAAGGAATTCACAGTAGGTGGTGGTTTTTTGTTTTCGATGTGTTCTGGAACAGATTCTTATGACATTGCACTGTCATCTCACAGCGTTGATATATGCGCTCAGATGTATGATGGCGATCCTGCAGATCCACAAGCTCAAAAAAAACTTGATTTCCAAGAAACATTCGCCTTTAAAGATTTCATACTTGAAAAGGATCCCTTGCAATATGAATTCTCTTCTATAGATGCAACATTGAAGCACTCAAGAACAGGACAAACAAATGATTTTTTCACTCTATTTGAGTTTTCAGCAAAATGGGATCCTATTCCAACCATGCTCTGTCAAAGTCATGAAAATATCATCAAAGGTTTCATGGGACAAACGACTGCTTATGATTTGAAGTATGTGAAGCCAGAAGTAATCATCATGGGAGATAATAAATCTATTGGATCCGCAAAATATATACATGGTGAAGTAGGAAAGGGACAATGGACTTTTTATGGTGGCCATGATCCAGAAGACTATCAACATTTTGTCGGAGATCCACCCACTGATTTGAACCTGTATCCAAATTCGCCTGGTTATAGACTTATATTGAATAATATACTTTTTCCCGCAGCACGAAAAAAGAAGCAGAAAACCTGATCAAGACTCATACGCGCTTCTAATCTTTTTTACATACGATAGCGGATTTTAATTAATCGCTTATGTTAAATGAAGAGCTCATTTCTCAATTCTGGCTCAATGCTGCGAATTTGAGTTTTAAACTTTCCGACCACCGAAGTCTTGAAATTTTATTTCCTGGAATTAAGAATACAGATGCAGGTCCCGACTTTTCTCAGGCAATATTGAAAATTGATTCTCAAAAATGGTGTGGAAATGTTGAAATACATATAAATGAGAAAGATTGGTTCCTACATAAGCATCATTTAGATAAAGCCTATGATAATATAATACTGCATGTAGTATGGAGGGCTGATTGTTTGGAACGTATAGCCCCTACCTTAGTATTATCCGAATTTTTGACGGACAAGAAATTAAAGGACTCAAGTCGGTCGTTGAAATGCCAGGAGGTTTTGACTGAAGTTGAAACAATTTTTTTTTCAGACTATCTCGAGGATCTTGTGTTAAACAGAATGCAAAGAAGCATCAATCGAATTGTTAAGCTAAATACCTTTTTAAACAACGATTGGTTTCAAACGGTTTTCGTTATTTTGTCTGGTGTAATCGGTGGACCTGTTAACAAAGATGCATTCGAAATGTTAGCCAAGTCTGTCTCACTTAAAAGAGCTTTAAAATATCAAAACGCTGATGAGGTTGAGCTTTTGTTAAAAACACTTATTACAGGTCAAAAGAATAGAGTTCTTTTCTTAAAATATGGTGTAGATCCTGATTGTGGGATAAGTTTTAAGAATCACCGAATGCGGCCTTCAGCACGTCCAGTATCAAGAACAAAGTTATTTCCATTATTGATTCAAAAAATAAGCGTTCTGTCATCTGAAATATTTAGGCCTAATTATGATTTGAAAAGATTTTTGAATTTCTATAATACATCTAGGAAAGAATTATTGGCAAATGGTTGGTCAGCGGCACTTATTGATAGCCTTTTTATCAATGCCATAGTACCCCTCAAACTTTCATTTGCACAAAAATTAGGTCACAAATGTGATCTCAACTTTGCACTGAGATTTTTGAACGAAGTCAAAATTGAAGAGAATAAAATAGTAACAAATTGGCGAAAATTACGTTACTTTGAGAAGACTGCAGTTCAAAGTCAGGGTCTTATTGAATTAAATAATTTGTATTGTAAAACTGGGAATTGTCGAAATTGCCGGATTGGAAAACATTATTTGAAAGATGATTAATAAAATTCATTCCTTTTTTGAAAAAAGAGCATTTGGCGTTTGTGGATGGCTCGGTTCCAAATTGGGCCTGAAAACATCCAGAGTGAGATTGTATTTCATCTATTTATCCTTTATCACATTTGGCTCTCCTCTTATCTTATATCTTGCGCTCGCTTTTTTGCTTGAACACAAAGACTTCCTTTTATCTTTTTCTAAAAGAAAATCTGTTTGGGAAATAGAGTAGATAGTCAAATACAGACGACATCTTCAATAAGAATGCTTTTTAATATAAAGTATTTTAGAAATATTTATGTCGCATTATTCATCCTATTAGGCATCATCTTTTTTGGGACCATCGGATTCGTCATCATTGAAGGATACTCATGGCTTGACGCGTTCTATATGACAATTATCACGATCAGCACAGTTGGTTTTGGTCTCGTGAAGCCCTTAAGCACTTTAGGTAAAATCTTTACATCCTTTCTTATCATATTCAGTTTTGGTACTTTTGCCTTTGCTGTCGGATCAATAACTCAGTATCTGGTTTCGGGAGAGTACAGAAGTTATTTCAAAAATTATAAAGTGGATAAGGAAATTGACAAACTAAACGATCACATTATTCTCTGTGGATATGGCCGTAACGGGAAACAAGCATTGGAAACCTTAAGGGCATATAATGAATCTTTTGTTGTCATCGAAGAAAAGGAAGATCTATGTGAAAAATTGCGTCAATCTGGTGATCTAGTGATCCAAGGAAATGCTACTCGGGAAGAGAATATTTTGAAGGCTGGAATAAGACAAGCAAAGGCATTAATAACTACTTTGCCTGAGGATGCTGATAACGTCTTCGTAGTATTGACGGCTAGAGATCTAAATCACAACATTAATATCATTAGTAGAGCATCACAAGATAACTCTGATCGTAAACTTAGAGTAGCTGGAGCCAATAATGTTATCATGCCAGATAAGGTTGGTGGGGCGCACATGGCTGAAACAGTTCTTTGTCCTGATGTAATCGAATTTATTGACCACATTTCCGTACAAGGTCCTGGCTCAATAAACCTTGAAGAAATCAGTTTTAGTCATATCCCTGAAGAATTTCAGAATAAGACAATTCGTGAGTTGAATGCAAAATATCAAACAGGTGTAAATGTAATAGGCTTTAAAACTTCACGTGGTGAATATGTCATCAATCCAGATCCAGACACAGAAATTGTTCCAGGTTCGAAATTATTTGTGTTGGGCAAACCTTCTCAAATAAGTTATCTAAATGAAATTTTTGGAGTGAATATCGCTTGAACATGAGAATACTGATTACTGGAGCGAATGGTTTATTGGGGCAAAAGCTAGTAGAATTAATTGATGATCAACAAATAGATTTTATAGCCACAGGCTCCGGACCGTGTCGTTTGGCTAAAGAATTTCAATCTAAATATCAAACCTTAGACATTACATCTGCTTCGGAGATCGCCAATATTTTCAATGAGTTTAACCCTACTCATGTTATCAACGGTGCTGCTATGACCAATGTAGACGCCTGCGAGAAAGACAGAGCAAGGTGTAGAGAAGTTAACACAGATGCAGTGAGGGATCTCCTTTTAATTTGCGAACAAAGAGATATACATCTGATTCACATTTCAACAGACTTCATTTTTGATGGGGAAAAGAAGAGTCTTTATACCGAGAAAGATATTGCAAATCCAGTTAGCTTCTACGGCCACTCTAAAAATGACGCTGAACAAATTGTTTTCGAATCAGAATACTCCAACTGGACGATATTGAGGACGATTTTAGTTTATGGAGTTATTGCTAATGGCTCAAGATCGAACATCGTTCTTTGGGTTAAAAATTCACTGGAACAAGGTAAGAAAATCAATGTTGTAAATGATCAGTTTAGAACCCCTACATTGGCTGAGGATTTGGCAAAAGCTTGTCTTTTAGTTGCAAAAAAGAAGGCACATGGGGTTTTCAACATCTCTGGACCTGATTACATGAGTATGTATGACTTGGCCCTTAAGGTCGCTGAACACTTCGGACTTGCCAGCGAAAATATTTCAGAGATCTCTTCAAAGGATTTGGGACAACCGGCTAAAAGACCTCCTAAAACAGGCTTTGTTTTAGATAAGGCAATTCAAAACCTTGATTATGAGCCAACTCCATTCTCAGAAGGACTTCGGTTGGTTCAGAAGCAGTTACTTGTGTAAAAGTATTTCATGACAAATTGAACAAATCTGTTACTTTTGCAGGTTTAAATCTGTCTGTATGAAGCGAATATTATCTGTCTTAGGATTACTGTTGTTTTCAATTTCGAGTATAGCTCAAGATCAGTCTTTTGATCAAAAAATTGATGCGGCTTTTGGTAAATACACAGGTTGGTTCGTAAATCTTATTTTTGCTAAAATCAAATTTTCTGAATCGATTCAGATTCCCTGGGTGCTTATAGTTTTGATTTTAGGCGCTCTTTATTTCACTTTATATTTTAAACTAATTAATATTCGGGGAATAGGAACTTCTATCAATATTATCAGAGGAAAATATGATGAATTGGAAGATGGACCTGTTGAAGCTTCAGATGTGGTTTCCAAAGTGGATGGAGACAATCCAGATACTGCAAGAGTAGAAGGTCATCACGGAGAGGTTTCTCATTTTCAAGCCTTAACAGCAGCTTTGAGCGCGACAGTTGGTCTAGGAAATATTGCAGGGGTAGCCGTTGCATTGTCCATAGGAGGTCCTGGGGCAACATTTTGGATGATTGTTGCTGGACTCATTGGAATGGCAAGCAAATTTACTGAATGTACACTTGGCGTCAGATTCCGTGAAATTGATGAAAATGGTACAGTATATGGAGGCCCTATGCATTATTTGAAAAAGGGGCTTGAAGGAAAGAATTTAGCGGGACTTGGCCAGGTTTTGGCAGTCCTATTTGCTATTATGTGTATTGGAGGATCTTTTGGAGGAGGAAACATGTTTCAGGCAAACCAGGCTTTTAAGATGTTCGAATCTGTTACTGGCGGAGATGCAAGTTTCATTGCTGGAAGAGGTTGGCTTTTTGGTTTAATTATGGCTGTGTGCGTTGGTGTAGTCATTATCGGTGGAATAAAGTCGATAGCTAAAGTTACAGACAAGATTGTTCCATTTATGGTTGGTATATATGTGCTCGCCTCATTGATCGTTTTAGGAATGCATATCTCACAAATTCCAGCTGCCTTTGGACAGATTTTTAGTGGCGCTTTCACTGGAGCAGGAATTGCAGGAGGAGTCTTCGGGGTAATGGTTCAAGGTTTTCGAAGAGCAGCTTTCTCAAATGAAGCAGGAATTGGTTCTGCATCTATAGCTCATTCAGCAGTGAAAACAAAACATGCGGCCAGTGAAGGACTCGTTGCGTTGCTCGAGCCATTTATTGATACAGTAATCGTTTGTACGATGACAGCCCTAGTTTTAATCATTTCCAACATGGACGGAGGAATAATGAGCTATGGTGTTGAGGTCAAAGAAGGTGTTGAGGTGACTTCAAAGGCATTTGCGAGTAACTTTTCGTGGTTTCCCGTTGTTCTGGCAATTGCAGTAATTCTTTTTGCTTTCTCAACAATGATTTCTTGGTCATATTATGGTTATCAAGCATGGTCCTTTCTATTCGGCAAATCGAAGCAAATGGAATACCTTTACAAGAGCATTTTCTGCATTTTTGTTATCGTGGGTTCAGCTTCAAGTTTGAACGCTGTTATAGGGTTTTCAGATGCGATGATTTTTGGTATGATGGTACCAAATATGATTGGTCTAGTCATATTGGCTCCAATTGTGGCAAAGGAACTTTCTAAATATACTTCCAAGATTAAAGGGGTCAAGCGCTAGATTTTGGGAATTAGAGAATTTTATGATTCAGTAACCTTTAGCAAGCGAGAACGCTTCGGCATTGTCTCTTTAGTAATTATTTTTTTTATCGTTTTATTGATCAAGTGGTTGCAGGTATATCAAGCACCGAAATTCGATCAATTTGAATCAGCATTAAAAGCTTCAGCTGACAGTGCAATGCAGTTGGCATTATCTAAGGTTGATACCAACACTACCAAGCTTGACTCAGCAAAGTCCAAAAGTACCGAAGTTGAAGAATCTTTCAGTGTCACAAAGAAAAAGCCTAAAACAAAAAAAATCGAGACATTCAATATTGAACTAAATGGTGCTACCCAAGAAGACTTGGAACGTTTAAGAGGTATAGGACCGACCTATGCAAAAAGAATTATTAAGTTTCGAAATTTGCTGGGCGGATTTGTGCGAAAATCTCAATTACAGGAAGTATATGGAATTGATAGTGCCAACTTCCATGAAAATCTAAAAAACAATGTAACGATCAACAAGAGTATTGTCAGCAAGATCAATATTAATACAGATTCTTTAAAACATCTTGCAAGACATCCCTATATTTCTTGGGATCTTGCAAAGCAGATTTTAAACTATCGAAAAAGGAACGGGGATATTGTAGCAATAGAAGAGTTAAGACTTGATTTGCTAAATGAGGATATATATACTAAAATTGCACCATATTTAAAGCTTGATGACAATTAGCGAGGCAATAGACAATACCATTCGGGAAGTGCCTGATTTTCCAAAGAAAGGCATCATGTTTAAAGATATTACTCCAATTCTAAAAGATGTTGATCTCTCCAAACAAATCACAGAAGCTTTTGTTTCTGAGTTAGGATCTATGGAGATAGATGCTGTGGTTGGAATTGAAAGTAGAGGTTTTTTGTTTGGGATGGCATTAGCTCATAGCTTGGGTGTGCCATTTTGCATGGTGCGCAAGAAAGGTAAGCTCCCTGGAGATACAATTGAGCATGCATACGATCTTGAGTATGGTCAAGCAATAATAGAAATGCACAAGGATGCCCTAGAAAAAGATTGGAATGTCCTCGTTCATGATGATTTATTGGCAACTGGAGGAACAGCATGTGCAGCAGCAGAGCTAATAAATAAACTTGAGGCCAACGTAATTGGTTTTGCATTTCTAGTAGAATTGAGTTTTTTGAAAGGAAAAGATAGATTGGAGAATTATTCGAACAATATAGTATCACTTAAAACATATTAATAGTAATGAATTTTGCGCAAAACGAAAATCAGAAAATGATTGTGGATATGGTTAGAGATTTCGGTAAAACGAATATCAAACCAAAATTGATGGAGTGGGATGAATCACAAGAGTTTCCTGTGGAAGTATTCAAAAAGTTGGGAGAACTTGGGTTAATGGGAGTGTTAGTGCCAACAGAATACGGAGGATCTGGTTTTTCATATTTTGAGTATGTAACCGCTATTTTGGAATTAGGAAGAATTTGTGGTTCAATTGGCTTGTCCATGGCAGCGCACAATTCTTTATGCACAGGACATATTCTTCAATTTGGTAATGAAGAACAAAAAAAGAAATACCTACCTAAATTGGCAACAGCAGAATGGATTGGAGCTTGGGGGTTAACTGAAACAGGAACTGGTTCCGATGCCGGAGGCATGAATACAACAGCTGTTAAGGATGGAGATCATTGGATATTAAACGGATCTAAAAACTTCATTACGCATGGCAAAAGTGGAAACGTAGCAGTAGTTATCGTGCGGACTGGAGAAAAGGGCGATTCTCATGGGATGACAGCTTTTGTAGTAGAAAAGGGTGTTGAAGGTTTTAGTGCTGGCAAGAAAGAAAATAAGCTGGGGATGCGTGCCTCAGAGACCACAGAGCTAATTTTTGACAATTGTAGAATTCATGAGAGCCAGATGCTGGGGCAAGAAGGTCAAGGTTTTATTCAAGCTATGAAAGTTTTGGACGGAGGTAGAATATCCATTGCTGCCTTGAGTTTGGGTATTGCTCATGGAGCATATGACGCTTCCTTACAGTATTCAAAAGAAAGAGAGCAATTTGGTAAACCTATTTCAAAGTTCCAAGCGATTGGTTTCAAATTGGCTGATATGATTACTGAAATTGAAGCTGCAGAACTCCTTACTTTTAAAGCGGCAGATTTAAAGAACAGAGGAGAAGAAGTAACCACAGCAAGCGCAATTGCCAAATATTATGCATCTGAGGTTGCTGTCAGGGTCTCTACCGAAGCTGTTCAAATTCATGGTGGATATGGGTACACCAAAGATTTTCCCGTAGAGAAATACTACAGGGATTCCAAGCTTTGCACCATAGGTGAAGGAACTTCAGAAATCCAAAAACTAGTTATAGCCAGGAATATTTTAAGAGCATAATGTTTGAAATTACCAAAGGTATTCATACATTTGCACCCCAATTATTTATAAGATGATCATTATACCAGTTAAAGAGGGAGAATCTATAGACAGAGCTTTAAAGCGTTTCAAAAAGAAATTTGAGCGCACAGGAGTATTGAAGCAATTGAGAGGTAGAAAGCAATACGATAAGCCTTCTGTTGAAAAAAGAACTGAGAAATTGAAGGCCATCTACAGAAGAAAAATGTTGGAAGAGACCAATTAACGTAACTTTTTCTTCTTTTTTGCGTTCTTTACATATCCAACTTTTGGGTGTGTATGATTGCAAAAAAAATTCCGTACTATACATCTTATCTTAAGTCTGAAAAGAGATATTCTTTTCATACGATCATTTCATACGAAAATGATCTAAATCAATTTTGTCTTTTTAACGAGCATCAGTCGTTTACAAGAAAAAATGTGAGAAATTGGGTTGTGCATTTGATGAAATCGGAGTGCAGTCCCAAAACAATCCACAGGAAGTTAAGTGCTTTGAGGTCATTTGCTAATTTTGGAATTACTCAAGGTTACTTTAAAGTGAATCCTGTTAATGGACTGGCTTTACCTAAAATACCTAAACGTTTACCAGTATTTTGTGGAGAAGAAGATTTAATAACTCTACTTGATCATTTTGAATGCTCTGATGAAAAAGATATTCGAAATAGACTGATTTTAGAATTACTCTATTGTACAGGCATTCGTAGAAATGAACTCATCAACATTCGGGTTGCAGACTTAGACCTTGTATCAAATGAGATATTGATAAGAGGAAAAGGAAATAAACAAAGGAAAATCCCATTACTACCAGAGATTAAAAAAACGATCCAAAATTATCTTAATATTCGATCGGATTCGGTCCAAAAATCGTTATATTTATTTGAAATAGATGGAAAACCTTTGTACCCCAAATTGGTGTATAGAATTGTTAATGAATATTTACAAAACATTGGCACTTTAACCAAGAAAAGTCCACATACTTTGAGGCACACATTTGCCACACATTTACTGAATCGAGGTGCGGACTTAAACAGTATAAAGGAATTGTTGGGACATGCATCCTTGGCTTCTACTCAAGTGTATACCCATAATTCTATCGAAAAATTAAAAAGTATTTACAAACTAGCTCATCCAAGGGCTTAATCTATTTTAACTATGAAAGAGAATATCAATATCCACTCAATTCACTTTGACGCAGACAAGAAATTAGTTGATTTTATTGAAAAGAAAGTTTCGAAACTGGAAAGATATTATGACGCGATAATTTCTCGCGAAGTATTTCTTAGATTGGATAATTCTCAAGATAACAATAACAAAATAGCGGAAATAAAATTATCCATCCCAGGAAAAGATTTCTTTGCAAAGAGACAGTGCAAGAGCTTCGAAGAGGCTACTGACACTGCTATTGAAGCGCTTAGAAGACAAATTCTAAAGCACAAAGGAAAGGCGTTCGCATAGGGCTTTTTAGTTCTAATAAAGTTTTGACAAAATTTCTTTGTTCATAAGTTTTGTTATAACTATTTCTTTTTCTACATTTGCAGTCATTTTTTCGGTGACTGTTCTTTAAAATATTATAAATTTTGCCGATGTAGCTCAGTTGGCCAGAGCAGCTGATTTGTAATCAGCGGGTCGGGGGTTCGAATCCCTCCATCGGCTCCTTTACGTTGGGGAGATACTCAAGCGGTCAACGAGGGCAGACTGTAAATCTGCTGGCTACGCCTTCGTAG
>JALEGO010000580.1 GCA_022763165.1 Flavobacteriales bacterium | reverse complement strand
TATTCCCGGCACGCACGGTTTGACAGCTTGAGTTATTCAAGGAACTTCCGCCAATGCTACCTGCGGTATTAGAATGTAAAGCAAATGGAACACTTAACAATTCGGAACTCCCCGTAATGCTATAATTTGAACCACCATTCGGGTCAAATTCCGTTTTGATATAATAAGGTCCGTTGTTCCAACTAATGGTGTCAAAACCACTCCCTGCTGAACCTACTTCTAATGATATTAAACCATTGTCATTAGTGGTTAAAATCTGACTTTCAGTCGATACAACTAAACCATTCGAAGAGCCTTGTAAAACCGATATTTGAATCCCTACGCTACTATTAACTATTAGGTTGTCCGAAGCATCCCTGACAACGGCTTGATAACTCATCTTTTTCGGAGCTTGACCAAAAGCCAGGTTCATCAATAGGATACTAGATATTAGAAAGTAAAATTTGAGTTTATGCTTCATAACTTAACAATTTTGAAAGTTTTCATGAGGTTTTGTTTTCTGTAAATACTCAGGTAGAGTACTTGAGCATCAATATTGTTTAACTCTATAATTGAAGTTTTGGCAGAAATTATGCTACTTAAAATGGTTTGCCCAATTTCATTGTTTATAACATATGTACAATCATCACATGCACTGGCGCTTTCCAAAAAGAGTCTTTTTGAAGTTGGGTTTGGATATGATTTCCAGGATAGAGAAATTTCCTCCAGTTCTTCCCCGGTGACAACGTTTATCTCATAGGGCTGTTGAACCCCTTCTAATATACTTCCACTGTTGCTGTAAAACTTGTAATCTATCTGAACAACAGAAAAACTTTTTGAACCATTTTTATTTGAGATATTATGTCCTGCAGGGTTAGCAGTTTCCTGTGCTTTTACAGCGAAAAACGCGGTGGAAATTACTAGCGAAATCAAGAATTTATTCATAAGGATAAAATTAGCGACTGAGGTATACTCTTCTGCACGAACTCTGAAATAATTAATATTCGTGGTTTATTGAGTCAAATTCGTATTTCATCACTGTAACTTTGACCTTAGCATTATGGTTTTAGTGTCATGAAATTGTTCAGCAATTCTTGTTTGATAGGACTCACGCTACTTTTATGTCCCTCATGTGGGATATTCCTACAAAATTCAGCAATAAAAAATGTTCAATTCGATTTTGATAAGCCTAGTGATTTTAACAAATGGAACAAATGGCAAAAGGACTTTTACTACCTGAAAGAAGCCGTGCATCGCTCCTTTCCTGAAATCGAAGATCAATACCCTCGTTCCAAGCAAGACAGTATTTGGAATGTCTTGGTCAATAGCATCTCAAATAAACCAAAGCCCATTGATTTTCAAATCGCATGTTCAAAATATCTATTTCACTTTCAAAATGCTCATACATGGTCATGGACAAAGGGCTTGGAGTTCAACACCTACTATCCATACCATATTTACCCTATAGAGGAAAGTTGGTATTTACTGAATTTATCTACCGAGTATGACAGCTCATTCATCGGAAAAAAATTAAAAAGCATAGGAAACCATTCTATCGATAGTGTATATCAAATTTTGAAAGTAATGGAACAGGCGGAAAATGATTTTTGTCTTAGACATGAAACCAAAAAATGGTTTAGATATCCCGATTACTTATACAAACTAGGCATCAACATGAGAGATTCAGTAAGACTTGTCTTTGCAGATGAATCATTTCTTTGGGTTAAGGAGCATTCCAATAAAGAGAAAGTGGATTATCTTCAACCTTTTGGTATTACAAGGAACCACTTCACAAAAAGGAGCGATGAGATTTACACTTTCAAGATCGCAAAGGATTCCAACATCTGCTATTTCCAATACAATGCTTGTTATGATAGTTTAGAGATTGAGGAAGGACTAAAAGATTATGTCAAACCTTGGTTAAGACCCATGGCGAGATATTTTGTCCGAAAGCAATTCAAAAAGCAAAAACCAAACTCAATGTTAAGGCAATACGTGAATTTCGAGGAACCAGTGTTTGCAAATTTCTTAGAAAAGATGATATCTGAAATGGAGACTCAAAATGTCGAAAACTTAATTATTGATTTGAGAGCCAATAATGGAGGGAGCCTTTTTACTAACTTACAGTTGTTATATCATTTAACCGATCAAGAGGGTTTAAATCATTTTGATGAAAAAATATATACTTCCTACGTATATAGAACAGTCTTTAATAGAGATTACGATAAAATATCCGGTGCCTTTCGAAAAAAGCATAAAAGAAGTATACCTGAGGATACATTAGTTTTAAAATCATCCCTTATTGAGCTCCCGTTGTTTGAGACTATCAACAACAGTAATTCTGCTTATTATCTTCCTAAATCTAGAAAAAGATTTCAAGGCAATGTTTTCGTTTTGTTTGGACCAAAAACATACTCTGCAGGTGCCTTATTGGCGACTCTGTTTAAAGATCATAACTTAGGAATTACCATTGGCACTCGAGTTAGCAATAGTGCAATAGGAGCTACGAACTATACACCATTCAAGTTACCACGAACTAAAACGAAATGTTCTTCCTCCAGTACCATATTGATTCGACCGGATACAACAGCAGGTCATCTTTTAGAACCCGATGTGTGGGTTGAACCTTCCTTAAAAGGAATTCTAAATGGCGAAGATGAAGCCTTTGATTACATTTTAGAAAGAATAAACCAATAGCAAAGACTTACTGCCGAACTCGTACCGAATAAAAAACAAAAAGCGAGATACCATATGGCAACTCGCTTTTTAGGAACTTCACTAGTTGGTTTAACTATAATTCGAATCTACAAAATGAAATTATCGTTAAATAATTTGTCCAGCATTTGTCCAGAGGTATTTTTAATACTAGAATTCCTAATTTTGAGAAACACTCTTTATGGCCAAAAAAGAAAATAAGTCAAAACCCTTAATGATAGTTCCTTACGGTGGATTTGCCAACGAAGAGTACATTTTTGGTCAGGCTAGAATCATAGAGGATGAAAATATCGAGGTCAATAAGGGTGATGGGTTGCTTAAAAACTTATGGAATAGCTATAAGAGATTAGATTCCGATGAGATTCCCAACGCAAAAATTCTTGTTGATTGGGGGAATGGAACAGAAGAGTATACCTCTGATGAAGAGGGTTATATTTATCTTAAGATTAAACATGGCTTACCTGTTGATTCTAAAAAGATCTTTTGGCATCCAATCAAAATGATTCTGCAAGGGGTTGACAACAAGAAAGTGAAAGAAGTTACTTGTGAAACAAAAATTCTTTTTACAGGTTCAAAATCGAGAATTGGAATCATCAGTGACATCGATGATACTGTATTGCATACCGGAGTTTCCTCAACATTAAAATGGAGACTCTTGGTCAACTCACTTACTAAAAAGAGCATCGATAGAAAAGCGTTTAAAGGAGCAAATGTTTTTTATGATCTATTGCAACAAGGGCCGAATCAAAAACAATCCAATCCTATTTTTTACCTATCCAATAGTCCATGGAATCTGCACACCTACTTAAGTAATTTCCTGAATCACAACAAGTTCCCAAAGGGACCAATATTACTAAGGGACATCAGTTTACGAAGTAAGGGCAAAAAGACAATAGAGGCTGGAAACAAATACAAAATGATACTTCATGTGATGAAAACATACCCTCAATTGAAGTTTGTATTGATTGGAGATGCCGCTGAGTTGGATATTGATATTTATCTAAAAATTGCAGACCAGTTTCCAGAACGCGTCCAGGCAGTGTATATTCGTTCCGTGAAAAAGAAGAAATTGATGGATCGCGTAAGAAAGATTCAAGAGTCTTCAGGCAGAGAATTCGTGCGGATAATCAACTCATCGGAGGAGGGAATTGATCATATACTGAATACAAGCATACTAAAACTTCAAGAATGAAAATTAAACCTTTAATTATTGGTTTTTTGATAGGAATAATATTGGTCAGGCTTTTTTCTTATCTATCTGATGTCAAATCAGATGTAGTCGCAATTGACGCGAGCATATCCGAACTCAATGGTCTTGTAGGAAAATGGGAAGCTTCAACCGATGCCGGCAAATATCTCGAAATCTGGGAAAAAGACACTATTACTAATAACTTAAAGGGAGGCGCTTTCCTTTTAGATGAAAAAGGAGATACTGTTTTTAGGGAGACCCTGAATCTGGTATCAATCAACGATAAACTTGGCTATATCGCAACAATCGGGAACAAAGTCACTTTGTTTAGTTTAACCGAAAAGACCGAAGGATTCTCATTCTCAAATTTTGAACATGATTACCCAAAGCAACTTCTTTATAAGATTTCCGAAAACAAAATAAACGTTGACATTATTGGTAGTGGCCTATTTGGGGATTCTAGCGAAAAATTGGAGCTCATACGGAAATAACAAGACTCCAAATCGTAGATCAGTCTAGTCTAGATCCATTATAATCATATACTCTCCTTAAGATAAACTCAGCCATATCTTTTGCCCATACTTGATACGTTAGAGTCGAAGGATGAACTCCATCACTAAAAAAATCTTCCACTTTGCCACCATTTTCAATTTTATGAATCCATTTTTCAAAAGTTATGATTTCATCATTGAAGTGAACATGTTGATATCTGTCTGATATGTTTTTTAATACTTTACCATGAAGTTCGGCTAAGTTGCCAACCACGCTCTTTACAAGTGGCGCAAAAGCAGGAAACTCCTTTATTGGCGGAGTATTGGAAAAGACAATAGGAATCTCAGGAAAAAGAGCATTCAATTTACTGATAATATTCATAATTTGCTTTCCCCAAGATTTCGGACTATTCAATGTGAACGCATCATTCCCTCCCAAACCAATAACAATCAAATCAGGTATTGCATCAATATGATTTAACGTTTTATCATAAATTTTCTTTGCTGTGTAGCCACTTTTGGCATAGACTTTCCAATTGACATTTGTTTTCAACTTTTTGGAAAGTTCAACAGCTAACGTTCCGGTGAACCCATGCTCGTGTCGGTCTACACCTATGCCCGCTATGGTACTTTCACCAATGGTAATTAAATTGAGTTGTTTGGATGCTCCAATATCAGAAAAACCAGAAGGCCCTTTTGCTTCAGGCAATGATGGGATTCTCGATCTTATTCGTTTCCCTTGCCAATACATAAGTGGCAAAACCGGAATAACCGCAAAAGAACCTAAAATATATTTAGCTTGAGGTGTCATGTGAATCAAAGATTACATTAAAATCGAGATACCAAAAAAGATTATGAAGCTCTGTACTCACTAATCTCAAATAGGTGACCATCTGGATCTCTAAAAAAGCATCTCGTCTCTGCTCCTCTATTTATCGGTGGTGTAATAAATGTAATTCCCCTTCCTTTTAGTATTTCATATGATCTTATGCAATCTTTAACGCGGATAGTATATGCATGACTCACTTCATCAACATTGGCTGGTGGAACAAAGTGTGTATCTGGTTTATCCTCAGTTGGTCCACCAGCAGTAACCAATAAAATCCAATTGCCTAAAAACTCAAGAACCATTGAGTCACCACCATACTCTCGAAATAGTTTTGCGCCCAGCGCATCTATATAAAATGCTTTAGATTTGCCCATATCTGAGACAACCAAAATCGTTGTTAATGCAGAGTCTTGAAATGGATTATCCATATTCATTGATTTTTATAATATCCGTAAAAAATACTCCAAAGAACTCAAATTAACGAACAATTTAATTTGTTTTCATCCTTCAGATTTCAAACTAGATAGAACGTAACCTTTTCTTTAACTCAAGTTATTTTATCAAGATCAAGGTTACCTTTTTCCTGATCTGACATTCAATATAAACATCAAAACATATTTACTATGAAAAAAACAAAAAATAGAAACAAAAGGCTACTCATATTAGGATTGCTTTTTTTGATTGGTTTGGCAATAGGATATCCCATACTGGAGAACACATCTACCAATCAGAACTTGGGTAGTTCTATCACAATTCGGTCGTTTAAGAAACAGATTGTAGAGCCTCAAATAGATAAAGACAAATCAACAAATGAAACCAAACCACATGTTATTCCTAATGTCTTGGAGCCTAAAAGCTGTTGTCAGCCAAAATCTGAAAACATAAAAGATATGAAAGCAATCAATGTTGATTTGGGCAATTGTGTTCAAGAGATGTTGGATAAAAGAAAATTGGTACCATTGCCAAAGGAAAACTCTCAAAGTTCACAGTACTCATGCGTTTTTAATGATATTTTCGGTTTTACCAAAATTGACAAGTCATTTTTGCATGTTCCCGATGAGTCTATTGAAAAGTCAATTGAAAAAGCATTGGTTTGGATAACAGACATGCAAAATTCTGATGGTGGCTGGAGCGCTGGAAATTTCACACACTACGAAGCAAACACAGACACTAGCCTGCTGAAATCCGATTTGGCTACCACCTCAATGGTCTCAATGGCCTTGCTTAGAAATGGCAGTGATTTAATAACGGGTGATTATTCTAGTCATTTGAACAGATCCTTAGAGTTTGTGTTGGTAAACATCAACGATGGTATGCTAAGCAGAGTGGATAGCGTTACAACAAGTTACCCCATTGGAAATGGAAAATTCCAAACCGTTACTACTCCTAAACAGACTCAAATACAAATGAAATTGGGACAACATATCGATGCAGTCATTACAGCCCAGTTTTTATCCAATTTAATACCAGTCGTAGCAGATGGAAACCAAAAGAGTAGAATTAAGAGTAGTCTAGAAAAATGCGTAGATGTGGTTCAGACGAATGTCTCGCATTTAGGTGTTATTGAAGGCGGTACATGGGCTGCTGAGATCCAAAATTCTTTAGGGGCCAATGCGCTATCCTCTGCGACAAAATATGCGAATAATATTGATAAAAGTAAACTAGAAAAACTTTGTCAAGGTAGAATATCTGCACTCAAACCTCGAAGCGCAAATAGGCAATTTGCCGGTACCGGCATCCTTTTATACTCGGTTTCAGGTGGTTTAAAGGTAACCTCAAAGTATGTCAGAATGGTTGAAAAATCTCTCGCCTGCGCACAATCTCAAAAGTTGATCCATAAGAATGCCGAAGTGGACAAAGACTTACTGGTAAAGGTTGGTTATTCCGAAAAAAGAGCTCAGTTTCTTTCGGATACTTATCACAGTTATCATAAAGCCCAGGAATTATCAATGGACAAAAAAGTCCAAATTGGTTTTGGAAATGATGGAGGCGAAGAATATATAAGTTTTCTACAATCAGGGGAAGGCATGATCATGGCCAAGGATGAGAAGTGGCATGATTGGTATGATTCTATAGCCAGTCGATTATTACGTCAACAGAATAAAGATGGGAGCTGGAATGGAAGTCACTGTATCAGCAGTCCTGTATTCTGTACAGCTACAAGTTTATTGGTTCTGGGAATCAACAATGATGTCGAGACGCTTCTTGCAATGAATTAAGGTTGAGTTTCTGTTTTGTAAGAATGCGGCAAGCTTAAAGAAGTTCCGCATTCTTTAATTTTCCAGAGTCCAGAACTTTGTGCAAATAGGGTAAGGAACGTGCTTTATCTATCATCTGTAAATGCTGCATGTGATGACAATCCGAACCAATAAAGTCGAACAGCCCTTCATCAATAATATGCTCAGCAGCTTTTTTTGTTGCTGGAGAATATGCTCCTGAAAGAGAATTTATATTGAGTTGTAACAAAACTCCACGATCTTTGAGATCTTTATACTTGGAATAGTCGTTATACCAATACGGGTAGCGCTCGACATGCGCCAAAACCGGCCGATATCCGCCCAATTGCATTTGAAATATAGCCTCTGAAAAGTGCGGAGACTCCTGCATAAATGACAATTCAAAAAGCACATAATTATCACCAAATGTGAGTACATTTTTCTCCTCAATCATTTTCAAGAAGTACTCATCCGTATAGTACTCCGCTGCTGCATCGATCTCAATATTCCACTGCTTCACCGCAATAGCATTACGAATATCCTCTAAGCCCTTATTTATGATCTCTGGAGTGTTTTTGTAAAAATCGATCATGATATGAGGAGTCGTGATGATTTTCTTGTAGCCCAAACTCATGAATTGCTCTATCAAATCAAGAGATGTTTGCAAGTCCGGAGAACCATCGTCAATTCCGGGAATGAGATGAGAATGAAGGTCAACTTTTAAAATAGAAAGGTCCTTAGGTTCTAAAACCACCTTTTTCTTAAAAAGTCCAAATAATCCCATGTTTGTAAAACTATAAAATTGATTTTGAAATATATAGGGCTTCAATAAGTTTAATCTCAAATTAGGTGAGAATACTTAAAGTTTGATAGAGATACTTCGCGTTAGCGCAACAAATTCTGCAGGAGATAGCTGTTCCGGCCTTTTTTGAGCATATTGCTCAGTCAGTTTTTGATCTCCTAAAATAGGCTTTAAAGAATTCCTAAGTGTCTTTCTGCGCTGACCGAAAGCAGTTTTAACCACTTTTTTTAGAAACAATGGATCGCAGCCCAAGTCCTCATCTTTGACATTATTTCTAATCAACCGGATTACTCCTGAGTCCACCTTGGGTGGTGGATTAAAAGAGCCAGGTGCCACATTGAACAAGTATTCAACATCAAAAAATACTTTTAGTAAAACACTAAGGATACCATAAGTTTTGTTGCCAGCATCTTCACAAACCCTTTTGGCGACTTCCTTTTGAAACATGCCTACCACCTGGTTAACCTTGTTTCTATCATCGAAAGCCTTGAACAAGATCTGAGATGATATGTTATAAGGAAAGTTACCAATTACAGCCCATGCTCCAGAGCCAATTTTGTTTAACTCCAACTTTAAAAAGTCTTGATCAATTATTTTCCCATGCAACTGAGAATAGTTTTGATTTAAGAATTCGATGGATTCCACATCAATTTCGCATACATGCAGATTAATGTCAGGAATATCAATCAGGTGCTTAGTTAAAGCTCCAGTACCCGGCCCAATTTCAAGAACATTTTGGGAAGCATCCTTCAAATCTAAAGATGAAGCTATGCGCTTCGCAATATTATCATTAGTCAAAAAGTGCTGACCTAGATGCTTTTTGGGACGAACTTTCAAAACGGCTATACTTTTTCTAAAAGTGTTCGGAAAGCCACATATTTGTTTTTATACCTCTCAGTATGTTCATTTTGCAAAGCTGGCGCGTGTTTTTCCTGATACTCCATCAAATCTTCCATGTTCGAACATGTATACTGTATGGAATAGTTGACACCATCTTCGTCATCAACCATGATTTTGAACATATTATTCTCCAGAAAATAACCGGTAGACATAACATCTGGGATATGAACTTCCTTCATCCATTTTAGCCAATCATCATGAACACTCTTATCAATTTTCACTGTCACGTTGTAGACTATCATCTATTTTGGGTTTTGACTTGAACAATTTGCGTTGGTATTTTATATATCCACCAAAAAACTGCGGTTGAGATAAAACAAACTCGGTATTGCCGTTTTGATCAAAGATCCCTGTGAGACCTTGATTAAATCTTCCTTCAATTGATATCGATTGATTCTCCTTTAGGACATATCTAAAGCCTAAACCACCTGTTATTCCAGTGAAGAAGTTGTTTTCAATTGATGTAAAGTAGTAATTGTATGACAATGTATCAGAAATCTGATTGCTTGATTCATTCAATAAAAATGATAAATTGGGACCGGCTTGAATTAATACTTTAAAGTTCTTTTTCCCGATTTGAAACTGTGTATAAAGTGGCAGTTGAAACATGGAAAAGCGCTTCTCATACAAACCACCTTCATCCCAGCCTCCTTGTACAAAATTTGCTTCTAAACCAATACCTATGTTCTTTTCATTCATGTAAAGTATGTTCAATCCTCCCGAGTATGAGCTTATTGTAGAGTAATCAATAAGTGGATTGAAGTTGACATTTGCCACCATCATACCATGCTGTGTTCCAAACCAGAAAGTGCTATCGGTAACATCTTGGGTTCGACTTTGGAGAAAGAACAAAGTGATCAACACTAAGGTGAGTAAGGCTTTGGTATTTGATTTCAAGTTCTTAGTTAATTTTATCTCCCCTCAATTCACGAAATCGTTTTCGAGCTTCAACATTAAAAAGACTGCCTTTATGATCAAAAAGTAAGCTTTGATAATGTTCCATAGCTTTTTGTTCATCCTTGTAAACAAACTGATATAGCTCCGCTAGTTTAAAAAGTGCATTATCAGCAAGAATATCATCAGAGTGCTTTTCAATGATTTGTTCCAAGTAGCCTTTTGCGCGATCAAACTTCTGCCTTTTATAAAACATTTCATACTTCAGATAAAGAATATCATCTGTGAGGCTGTGACCTGGGTAGTCAGCATTGATAGAATCTAGTGTCATTAGTGCTGCCGAATCTTTGTTTTGCATGATCAATAAATCGGCTTTCGCAAAATACTGCATGGGAATTTCAGTAGTGTCGATACCCGTATTGTCTGTAATTAGATTTGACAACCACAAGGCATCATTCGCGATCAACTTGGAAGTAGAACCCTTTAAAACGTCCAACTCACCCTTTGCTCTTTTGAATTGCCCGGCATAGTACCAGATTTTGGCTCTTTTAAACTTAGCCATCTGACCTAGGACATCATACTTAAAATCCTTATCAACTTGAGAGTAATACAATGAAGCATCCCAAATTTCATCCTTGATTACTAAGAAATCGCCTAAATCCAACTTACATTGTGCTTTAAGATGGGAATCAATGTTTCTCAAAGTAAGCAGTTCTTCGAGTGTACCGATCCCTTCTTCTAGTTTATCAAGATAGTAAACTTGCAACTGAGCCAGCTCCCTTATGATCGGAGCTGTTTGAAAGCTTTTACCCAATTCTTCTATAGTCTCATTATATCTCGTTTCTAATGTGACCAAATCTTGTTCAGTATAATCAGGAGTAGAAGTAATCTTGCTTTGGAGACATTTCAGCAAACTCATCTTCGCATCGATATAAAAATAGTTGCTGTTTCCTTTTTCGATTACGTAATTGAACGCCTTTACAGCTATGTCATACTCCTTATTGGTGTTGGCTATTTCTGCCAAATGAACCACTCTAGTGCCATCTTCATTCAGCCTTTTATCTAATGCCTTAGCTTGAATCAGAGCACCATTGAAGTTTTTTTGTTGGATGTACACCCAAATCAACATTTCAGCATATATTTTTCTGGAGGGGTGTTTCTGATTCAATTTAATCAGCTCTGTTTTCAGTAGTTGACTTTCTTTTGAATTATTTTCAAATGATATTGTGTTGAGCAAAGCGTTTTGAACGGTCACTTGATAAGAAGGATTTACTTCTAATAATGAAACATACTCCTTTATCATCTCATCATGCTTTCTCTGTGCCGCATATATTCTGGCTATTTCAATATTGTAAGGATAGTGCTTGATTAATTTTCTTGCCTTCAGATAAGTCTGCAAGGCATAATTATTCTTCCCCTTTGCCATAAAGGCATTGGCCAATTGTATAATTTGTTGTTGATCGGCCTCAAGGTTTTTGATAGTTTTATCGTAGAGTTGTTTAGCTCTGCTGGTATTTTGCATCGCTTCATAGATCACACCAAGGTCTACTTTGTACTTGGGAAGATTGAACATTTTAAGGTGTTTTTTTACAAGTTTTTCCCCTCCCTTATAATCTTCCATTTGCATGTAGCACTTCAACAAATATTCATAGTAGAAATCATTGGGTTGCTTTTCATATAGTTTATCATAATAAATCAACGCTTTGTCATATTCTCCGCTTTGATAGTATTGCGAAGCCAACTGCGCATCAGAAGGACCTTGGGCATGGCTTGGCAAAGCAAAAAAGCAAGCTAGAAGTGCAGCAATGATTATTTTGAATATCAATCTCATTAAGTAAACCTACTTTAGTTCTTTTATATACGTTAAAACTGCAGGATGTTTCGCTTCATGTTGTTCGATTGCAGTCTGATGCCATACCTCCATATTATCAGCCGACTGAATAAATGCAGCAATAGCCTGACCCTCAACCTTTAAATACTCTTCAATTTTCTCTTTGGGCACGAGATCATTTGAAAAATCCAATCTTAAATTCTCCAACTGCTTTTTTGATTTTTCATATTCCATCGCCTGCTTTTTATAATTCAACAAAAAACTCTTACAAGACTTTCTGTTAGCGCTATAATCAGAAAGCAGGAAGCCTATTTCCTTTGACAGCGTATCCTTTCTATCCTTCCTGAGTTCTTGAATCAATTTGAGGTTGTCATTTGTTTCTTTGTAATGTTGTCCTATAACATTTGTATCAAGGCTAACTAAGAGTTTTTGAGCTACCTCCAATCTTAATTCCAAAGAGTCCACCTTTTCAATATAAGAGCCGTTGACCTTTTCCTTACACGAGGATAAGGCCAGAACACTGATAAATATGACAAGCGTAAATAATAGATTTTTCATATTACTCAATTTTGGAAAACCCGGTATATGACTGCAAACATTCAGGAATGTTAACGCCATTTTCATCTTGATTATTTTCCAGTAAAGCAGCTAGGATTCTCGGAAGAGCCAATGCACTACCATTTAAAGTATGCGCTAGAACTGTTTTACCATCATCCTTATATCGCAATTTAAGGCGATTTGATTGAAAAGATTCAAAGTTAGAAACAGAACTTACTTCAAGCCATTTGTCTTGTGCTGCGGAATACACCTCCATATCATAAGTCATGGCTGAAGCAAAACCAAGGTCTCCTCCACACAATTTTGCAACTCTATACGGCAACCCTAGTTGATTCAACAATCCTTTCACATACTCCACCATTTCATCTAAAACTTGATATGAATTTTCAGGATTTGTAATTTGAACAATTTCAACCTTGTCAAATTGATGCAAGCGATTTAGACCACGCACATCTTTACCATATGAACCAGCTTCCCTTCTAAAACAGGGTGTATAACCAACATTTTTAATCGGGAAATCGGTCTTATTGACAATAACATCTCTATAAATGTTCGTTATGGGCACTTCAGCTGTAGGAATTAAATAGAGATGATCCTCGGTAACATGATACATTTGACCTTCTTTATCAGGAAGTTGGCCTGTACCAATTCCAGAAGCTTCATTTACTAAATGAGGTGGTTGTACTTCTGCATATCCAGCTGCTATAGCTTGATCCAGAAAAAAATTGATCAGGGATCTTTGAAGTCTTGCACCCTTTCCCTTATAAACCGGAAAACCAGCTCCAGTAATTTTGTTACCTAATTCAAAATCTATGATATCATACTTATCTGCTAAATCCCAATGCGGTAGTGCTTGAAAGTCGAAATTTGGTTTTTTACCACTTTCAAAAACAATTTCATTGTCATCTTCGGTATGCCCCTTGGGTACAGTAAGATGAGGTGCATTGGGTAAATCATAGAGCAGCCCTGACAGGCTATCAGCCACTTCTTGCAATTGATCTCCCAAATCCTTGTTAGCCTCTTTTAATGCGGCCGTTTCTGACTTAAGTATATTGGCTTCATCAGCCTTTCCAGATTTGAAAAGCGCTCCAATTTCTTTTGAAAGCTTATTCATTTTGGCCAAACTTTGATCCAGTTCGGCCTGCATTGTTCTTCTTTCCTTATCCTTTTTCAGAATATCTTCAATGAGCGCTCTAGAATCAAATCCTCTGCGGCTCAATCTGTCAATTGCTTCTTCTTTATTTTCTCTTAGATATGTAAGCTCTATCATAAAATCTAATGGAGTTTAGTACAAAGTTAAAATCTTATGGGGCTATGACAATCAATAGAACAAAATTTATTGCCCAATCAGGGGGAAATATCCCGAAAACGCGAATTTAGGGCAAAAAAAAACCTCCATAAGGAGGTTTCAATTTTTTAACAAGCAACAGGATTAAGCTTTTCCGCCATCCAATTCATCTTGCCATTTCTTTAATTCATCCCATTTGCCTTCAGCTGCAAGCTTAGCTTGTGCAGGCCAAGTGCTTGGATCATGAATTTTATAGCGATCACTCGCTTCTAAAAGGATTTCTTTAATCTTCTCTGGATCAGCTTCTGCAAGCTTAGCAAAAGTGTCAAAACCAGCTTCAGCAAGAACGCTTGCCAACTTTGGGCCTACTCCTTCGATTTTTTTCAAATCGTCTCCTTTTTCAGCTTTTTTGGGAGCTGCTTTCTTGGCTTCAGCCTTAGGAGCATCTTCCTTCTTAGCTTCAGCTTTAGGCGCCTCTTTTTTGGGAGTTTCCTTTTTTGCCGCTGCTTTTGGTTCCGCTTTTGTCTCTTTTGTCTCTTTTTTAGCTTCTGCCACTTTCTCTTCTACAGCTTTCACCTCTTTAGTAGCTTCTTTTTTGGAAACCTTTTCTTTTTTCGGTGCTTCTGTATCAAATGGGATAACTGAAACAAATGATTTATTGTTCTTTTTCTTTCTAAACTCAACTACACCATCTACCAAAGCAAATAATGTATGATCTTTTCCTAATCCGACATTTAAACCTGGATTATGTCTTGTTCCTCTTTGTCTAACAATGATGTTCCCAGCTCTTGCTGCTTGTCCACCGTAGATTTTCACCCCGAGGCGTTTACTTTCCGATTCTCTACCGTTCTTGGAGCTACCGACTCCTTTTTTATGTGCCATTTCTCTTTAAGATTTAGGGTTTGGGATTAAGATTCTTTTTCAGTCTTTTCCTTCTTGGGAGCTGGTTTACTTTTAGCTCCTGAAGCTGAAATACCTTCTATTTTAATCTTAGAAAGATATTGTCTGTGACCATTTTTCTTTTGGTAACCTTTTCTTCTTTTTTTCTTGAAGACGATTACCTTATCTCCTTTCAGGTGTTCAACCACCTTAGCAGTAACTTTTGCACCGCTTATAACTGGGGTGCCAACATTCACCTTTCCTTTATCATCAATCAAAAGCACTTCATTGAAGTCGATTTTATCTCCTTCTTTTGCATCTAATCGATTTACGAAAATCTGTTGGTCTTTCTCCACTTTGTACTGGAACCCTGCTATCTCAACAATTGCGTACATCTTATTAAATTCTTTAATTAATCTCAAATGAGCCTGCAAATGTACAACAGATCCTGGAAATTTCAAAGCTTGTTACGAAGAAGGTCACCATCTTTTATACAGACCGTCTTCATTATTGCCTTTTTTGCCAGTTGTACTGATTTCTAAAAAAGTCTGTGTGGGCTCTGCACAAGTATCACAACCAGCTGTATAGTTTACAATCCGAATTCTATGACGATCAATCCATATCACATTTTCGGTAGAATCATATAAAGTAAGTCCCGATCGATGGAAAGGTGCACAACCATCACTATCTATTCCCATACCTCCTTCATCAATATCAAATTCACCTGTGAGATCATCATTTATCCTTAGGCTTCTTACACAACAGGAGTAACAAGGATTTCTGCCCCAATTACCAATCAACCAATCTGGCGCTTGCCCCCCTTTGGGTATTACTTTTTCGGAATCACTATCCTTGGGCAATTTCAAACATGAGCATAATATTGAAAACCAAATGAATATAAAAATGAACTTTTGCACGGTCATCCATATAATTTTAAAACCAACTTTTTTAAGATGTGCAAGGCAACCTTTTTTTTATTCTTCGTTTATGTTTTGAAAAGATGAAAACAAGGTCTATTTTGTTAGGCTTTCGAACGGGAGTTCGAATTAATGAAAACAATAAAATACTTATTTGCACAAATTTAATTGGGATTAAAAGTAATCTCAAAAAGACTAATTATTTCATGAAATTTACCAGGTCTGAACAATCCTTGGTAAAGTGTATTGTTTTGATTGTAATGGGTTCAGGTGCGTTTTCGAGAATTCAATATTTATGTTGAACGCAGAATGATAACTGAACGCTGTGCGTCTGAACCTACTAGACAGAATCAATAGTACGCTACTCCGCCTTTAGGAAGCTTCAGTACGGTTGTTATCGCCTCTAGCTTTTCTCTATCAGCCTGAGACGGCAGTTTTTCCAAGAGACTTCTATCAGAAATCATCAATGATTGTATATTATCTAGTTTGCTTAGCACCGAAATATCTTCAAGACTATGCATGTAAGTCAAATTGATACTTTTGAGGTTTCTGAGATAAGCTATTGACTTAGGTAATGCCTTAAGTTCATGACAAAAGGACAAGTCAAGCTCTCTCAGCTCTGTCAATTCCGCTACTAAATCAATATTGGAGAGGTTTTTATTACCCTTCAAGTTCAATGCTTTCAACTTTTTGAATTTCCTCACCGAAGGTGGAACTATAAAGAGATCATCGCAACCTACAAACTCAAGTGTTTCAAGTTGATCTGGGCTTTCCATTACATCACTCATATAAGCATAAAGCATCAAATCGGTTAGCTTTAATTTCTTTAGTGATCTCATTTCATATGGAAAGTGCTGAATTCGGTTACATTCTGATAAATCAAGTTCCTCAAGTTGATCTAACCTTTCCAGTATGACAATATCCTTCAATTGAGAGGAAAGTGATAAATCAATCCTCTTTAAATTTTTCAAAGTTGCTAAGGAGTTCGGCAATTCTTCGATACTAACGGATTTAATTTTGAGATGTTCAAGATTCTCCAAATCCCTTACCTCTGAAATATCCTTAACGTCATAATTCCTCCCTAAGTTCAACACTCTTAGGTTTTTAAGATCTCTAACCACTTCAGGAACACGGTCTCCCACATTGTAGATTTCTAAGTACTGAAGATTTGGAAATAGCGTTAAAACCTCGTTAAAATCAATGTTTTCGGTAACAATTTTCTGTACCGAAGATTTGTCCCTTACTGTGAGTGCTTCAGAAATTGTCACTCCATGCTCAGCGTACAAGTCGTCTAGACTTACCTGTGTGCCACTGTCAATAGGTTTAAAACTTAACAAAATGGCAGCAAGGAGAGTTATTGTGGTTGCTTTCAAAAGAAATTAATTATATCGTTCCCTTAATTGTTGAAATAAAATTACTGAAAAAAAGGGCTCAAGGCAAATAAATTTGGCCATACAGAAGATTATTCTGGAAATTCTAAATAACGCGATTTTCTTGGAATTTCATTCCAATTTTTTCACAAATATGATTTACATATAGCAACAGCTTCCTCAAAACCACTAGGCTTGGATCCACCTGCGGTAGCATAGTGGTTCTGTCCACCCCCTCCACCATTGATCACTTTTGAGGCATCTTTAATCATTTTTGAAGCATCTAAATTATGGGAATCCACTAATTCCTTTGAAAGCGCGATTGTAAGCTGGAGTTTTCCCTGATTTTCAGATCCAATAACCAACATGAGATTGTTATGCAAAGACTTGAGTTGAAAAGCAAGGTCTTTAACTAATTTTGAGGGTATATCAACCTTTTGAGCGACAAATTTAAGACCGTTAATTTCCTGAGCATTTTTTAGCAGATCATCTTTTACTTGTGCAGCTTTATCCTTTTGGAAATCTTCAATCTCCTTTTTAAGTGCGCTATTTTCGCTGATCAAAGTTTCTAAGGCTGTTTGAGGGTCTTTATTGTTTTTTAATAGTCCCCGAAGTTCATTGAGAGAAGCTATTTCCTTATTATAGAAATCTATAGCTGATTTACCTGAAATCGCTTCGATTCTTCTAACGCCTGCTGCAACTGAACCCTCTGATAGAATCTTTACACTTCCTATTGTTCCTGTATTCGGAACATGAATACCTCCACACAGCTCCTTGGATTCCCCAAATTTGATGACCCTTACCGTGTCCCCATATTTTTCTCCAAACAGAGCCATTGCTCCCATTTCTTGTGCCTCGCTCAATGAAATTTGCCGATATTCTTCTAAAGCAACGTTTTGCATAATGAGCTTATTAATGAGCTCGTTTATTTTATTCAATTCATCCTCTGTTGTTGCCTGGAAGTGCGAAAAATCAAACCTCAGATAATCCGCATTTACTAAAGAGCCTCTTTGTTCTACATGATCTCCCAACACCGTTCTTAGAGCATAATGAAGAAGGTGTGTAGCACTGTGATTTTTTGCAGTCTCATTCCTAAGACCACTATTAACGTATGCATAGCCATCAATTTCTAGTCGATTAGGTAATGCGTTTGCACAATGAATAATCAGGTTGTTTTCTTTTTTGGTATCAAATACTTTCACTTCATCCGCACCAAATCTAAGAATCCCTTTATCACCTACTTGACCTCCACCTTCTGGATAAAAGGGTGTTCGATCTAGGACAACATGATAAAAGTGCTTTCCCTTTTGAACAACCTCTCGATATTTAGTGATCTTGCATTCCGATTCCGTAGAATCGTAACCCAGAAACTCTGTTTTTTCATTTTCGGACACAATCACCCAATCTGAGGCATCAATTTGTCCAGATGCTCTGGACCTTTGCTTTTGTTCCTGCAATTTCTCGTCAAAGCCTTTTTGATCAACTTCCAAGCCTCTCTCTTCAGCCATCACAAGTGTCAAATCAAACGGGAAACCGAACGTATCGAACAATTCAAATGCAAAACTTCCTGACAAGGTCTTTCCTGATAAACCCTGTACCTCCTTATTGAAAAGCTGTATACCTCTTGAAAGTGTTTTGTAAAATTGAGCTTCTTCCTCTTGAATAACTTTCAATAAAAAATCAGATTGCTGGCCCAACTCTGGATAATAGTCTTTGTAATCATCTATTATTACTTTACTCAACTCATACAGAAATGGCTCATTGATATCAAGGAAGCTGTATGCATAGCGTACCGCTCTTCTCAAGATGCGCCTTATGACATACCCCGCTCCATTATTTGAAGGCAATTGACCATCAGCAATGGTGAAAGTGATGGCACGTGCATGATCTGCCAAAACTCTGAAAGCTTTACCATTTTCATCTTCCTCAACATACTTTTTCTTTGATAATTCCTCAATCCTCTTTATTAAAGGAAGAAACAAATCCGTGTCATAATTCGACTTTTTGTTTTGTAAAACACGAACAAGCCGCTCAAAACCCATTCCAGTATCAATATGCTTTTTGGGTAAGTTCACAAGAGAACCATCCTTCTTTCTTTCATATTGTATAAATACCAAATTCCATAGTTCTATGACCTGAGGATGATCCTTATTGACCATCTCTGCTGATGGACTATTTTGTATTTCCTCATCGCTTCTTAGGTCTATATGGATTTCAGAACATGGTCCACAAGGGCCTGTATCGCCCATTTCCCAGAAGTTATCCTTTTTATCAAAGAGTAGAATTCTATCTTCAGGTATAATGCTCTTCCAGATGTCAATGGCCTCTTGATCCACATCTAAACCATCTACTTTATCACCCTCAAAAACTGTGACATAAAGGCGCTCCTGATCAAGTTTAAAATGATTGGTCATAAGATCCCAAGCCCATTCGATAGCTTCCTTCTTGAAATAATCTCCAAAAGACCAGTTTCCCATCATTTCGAATAATGTGTGATGATACGTATCGGCACCTACTTCATCCAAATCATTGTGCTTCCCTGAAACTCTCAGACACTTCTGAAAATTTGCAACTCGTTTATCTTCAGGATTTTCATTACCCAAAAAATAATCCTTGAATTGATTCATTCCTGCGTTAATAAAAAGCAAAGTTGGATCAGACTT